>JAURLC010000036.1 GCA_030831415.1 Bacillota bacterium
TAGTTCGTCGATTAAAACTAAGTCAAACGGTTTAACTTTGTCCGTTAAAGGAACAAGTTGAGTAATATGTCCTGCAAATGTAGAGAGGTTTTCTAAGACACTCTGTGTATCTCCTATATCCGCATATAAGTGCTCAAAATACGATAAGGTAGCAGGTTCATCGGTTAATAAAGGAATCGCAAGTTGGTGAAAACACACGGATAAACCAACCGTTTTCATGGCAACCGTTTTTCCTCCTGCATTAGGACCAGAAATAATAATTATGGACTGCTTTTCTGTCAGAATAAAATCGTTTTTTACAACTTTTGATGGATCAATGAGAAGGTGACGTGCCCCTTTTAAATGGACGCCCGGTTCGTCAACTAAGCGCGAAGCATGGCCTTGATGAACAACACCAAAGCGAGCTCGAGCATGCAAATAGTCAATGTAAGCTAATGTTTGGTTGTTGGCGATTAACATATCGATGTATGGCCGTATATCTTCACTTAATTCACTGAGAATTTTAAAAATTTCATCTTGCTCTGCGCTTTGTAAATTTTGTTTTTCTTGTTGCAGTTGGACGATAGCAAGAGGAGTGATAAACGTTGTAAGACCTGTATCGGAAACATCTTCTACTAAACCAGGGACTTTTTGTTTTTGTGATGTTATTACAGGTAAGACGTATTGCCCATTTCGCACACTGTAGGAAGATTCGGTTAATGAATTTGCGTACGTGTTAACCAATCGTTGAATAAGGGCCACCATTTGACCATCAAGTTTTTTCAATTGCTTACGTATACCGGATAGCGTTGGAGAAGCATGATCCACGATCACATGTTGATCATTCAGTAATCCGTGAATTCGGGGGTAGATGGTTTCTAGAGGTTGCAGCGACGCAAAGAGCTGCTCTATTAATGGAAATTTTGCTTTGACCGATTGCATATATTGTCCAATTTCGCGCATCATTTTTCCATCAATTCTTAGTCCAATCACATCTTCAATTCGAGCGACACGACCTTTTTCAATTTGCCTTAAGGAGGATTCTAAATCCATTAGTGGATGAATCGGCCACGAACCAAAACGTTGCAATAATTGCATCGCTTGATCTAGTTCAAGCAACTTATTTTCCAAGGATGATTTAGGGTAAAAATCAGTTCTTAACGTCATCTTTTTTCCCAACGGTGTTGCAGCAAAAACTGAAAGGCGCTCTAACACGGTATGTAAATCTAATATTTCTACAATCGTTTTCATCGTTATTAATATACCATTCTTTCCAGGAATAATCGCGTTATAATAAGAGCAATGCAATCAAAAAATCGTTCAAAAATCGTCTCAATTTCCATTCCGTATTCAACCATAAAAAATATGATTACTTTTTATGAAGACGGAGCCCGCCCACTTCCTTCGATTTATCACGTATTCTTTTCTAAAATCAATGATTTAACCATTGCTATCTATCAACCTAAAAAAGGAATATGTAAAGTTGTTTTTCAAGGAGAGAAGTCCGAAGAGGAAAGTCTATTATGGCAACCTCAAACTCCTAGGATTTCCCACGCTGGAAGTGATGAAGTTGGAACCGGAGATTTTTTTGGTCCTCTTGTTGTTGTCGCAAGTTATGTATCTTCTTCTCACATTGAACAACTTCAAACCTTGGGAGTTAAGGATTCTAAAGAATTAGACGATACTATGATGAAGACGATGAAACCAGCCTTGCAATCCTTGCTTCAATTTGTAACCGTTGTGATTCATCCTGAAAAATATGCAACGTTTTTAGAAAAAGGGATGAATATGAATCAAATTAAAGCCTCCATGCATCATGTTGCAATCAACCAGTTAATGAAGAAATATCCTTATGATGCACCAACGATTATTGATCAATTTGCAACCGATGCAAGTATGAAACGGTACTTTAAAAATTTATCCGTTTTACCAAAACTGCAATGGGAAGAAAAAGCAGAAAGTAAACATCTTGCTGTTGCAGCAAGTTCGATTTTAGCGCGCGTTCGTTTTCTTGAAGAAATGACACAATTAAATAATACATATCAAACTCATTTTCCCTTAGGTGCTAATCCTCATGTGGAAACCTTCGCGTTAACGTTTGCCAAACAACATTCTTTGGATACACTTAAAAAAGTTTGCAAAATTAATTTCTCGACGTTTAAAAGAATCGAACAATCTTTAAGCGAGTTGGTCTAAGATTTTCGAAAAATAATCCGGTAATTCTGCTTCAACGATTTGCTCTTTTTGGGTGATAGGATGAATGAAAATGAGCTTAAAAGCATGAAGTAATTGACCTTTGTCATGTAAGGCTAAAAAACCTTTTGCATAAACTGGATCGCTTTCAATGGGATGATGAATATATTGCATGTGAACACGTATTTGATGCGTGCGACCAGTTTCTAAATTGCAAGAAATTAGGGTATGTTTGCTATAACGTTTGATGACATGAAAGTGAGTTGTTGCCTCTTTTCCATCCGCTTGAACATCCATGGCTTGACGGTCATCGGGATCGCGACCAATGGGAGCGATAATTGACCCTTTATCCTCTTGAATGACACCATGAACAAGTGCAATATATTCACGCTTAATTAGGTGATTTTTTAATTGATCTGCTAAGAAACGATGAGCATCATCATGTTTAGCTACGATGAGTAGACCGGAGGTATCTTTATCAATACGATGGACAATTCCAGGTCGCATCACACCATTTATTCCACTCCACGTTGTGTGATAATGAAGTAATCCATTGACTAACGTTCCAGAATAATGACCTGGCGCTGGGTGAACAACCAAACCTTGTGGTTTATTAACGACCAAAATGTCTTCATCTTCATAAGCAATTCCAAAGGGTATGGGTTCGGCTAGAATGGTTGTAGGTATGGGTTCCCACGCATATACTTCAATAACATCGTTAAGTTTTAAACGATAACTTGGTTTTACCCATTTACCATTGACCGTTATTTTTTGCGCTTGTATCCATTGTTCAATGTGTGAGCGAGAAAAAGAAAAAAGATGCTGAACTAAATACTTATCTAGACGAAGCAAATCCATCGAGGATGTAATGGTAAACGTATAAAGTATGGGTTCACTCATTGGAATTTTCTTTCTTTTTATCAAAAAAGGATAATACGAGAAGACCGATAACACCTAGTGTTAACCCTGTATCTGCAATGTTAAAAGTTGGGAAAACATAGGATCCAAAATGAAACGACAAGAAATCGATCACCCCTTCTTCATAAAAGGCGCGATCAATGAAATTTCCCCATGTACCTGACAAAAACAAGGAGATGGCAAGATGATGGTAATGATCAAACGTTGAATATTTTTTCAAGTATATATAACCAAATCCAACGCCTACTGCAAAAGAAATTAAAGCAAGTAAAGGCAACTGGCCAGAAAATAACGACCATGCAGCACCTGTATTTCGTGAATAAGCTAAGTAGAAAAAATTAGGGATGATGGTGAGGTTAACATTCGTGCTTGCTGCCCAAATTTTGGTGCCATAATCCAAACCTAACCAAATCAGAAAAAACCATCCATACCCTTGTTTAAACCATAAGATTACGTTATTTTTCATTGGCAATTACCGTCGCACATCGATCACATACATGATGCTCTCCACTTGCGACTAATGTTGGATAATAATTCCAACAACGTGGACATTTCTCTCCGTTGAATGGAGACGTTTCCACTGCAATATCTTTACCTTTCTTTACTTCAACAGATGAAACAATAAAGAGACGATTACGTTCTCGAGTCGAAAGGGTAGACAAAACATCGTACAACGGTTTGGGTAAAGTTAAAGTGAGGGAAGCTTCGAGTGAAGACCCAATGAAGCCTTGACCTCGCAATGCTTCAAGCGCTTTGCTTGTATGCATCCGTACATCCATGAGTTGACGAAGTTGATCGAGTTCTTCTTGGCAAATGCTACCGGTTGGGAATGGTAACAATTGACTTGATAAAACCGATTTTTCAGGAAATGTTTGATACACTTCCTCCATGGTGAAAGGAAGAATAGGTGTCAATAAAACCGTCAAGTCCATCACTAATCGATAAAGGATATGCAGCACTTGTAAACGTCGTTGACTGGATTTTGCTTCGCAATACAAAATATCTTTTGTTATATCTAAATAAAACGAAGATAACTCTTGGGTAATAAACGATGTTACCGTACTTGTAGCATCATAAAAAGCATAAGCATCCATCGATGTTTTATATTGGTGAACGACCTGTTCTAATTTAGCAATGATTAAATGATCAACCCATTCAAACTCTTCAACCGGAAATTGTTTCGGATCAAACGGTTGATCACCTACCCATAAGTTTCCAAGCATAAACTTAAATGTGTTACGAATTTTTCGGTACATATCCGCATTGCCTTTAAAAATTTCTTCAGAGGCGCGTGCATCCGCTGTAAAGTCAATTGAGGCTGCCCATAAGCGCATAATATCCGCTCCATACACTTGCATCATTTTAAGAGGATCAATTCCATTTCCTTTAGATTTAGACATTTTTTCCCCTTTCCCATCGACAACAAACCCATGGGATACAATGTTTTGATAAGGGGAAACACCCTCGGTTGCAACACTAATAATGAGGGAGGAGTTAAACCATCCACGATATTGATCAGATCCTTCTAAATAAAGGTCTGCTGGGAATTTCAACCCTCGTTGTTTTAAGACGGCGATGGAACTTGAACCAGAATCAAACCATACATCCATAATGTCAGTTTCTTTTTTGAATTCACCATGAGCGGATCGAGCATGCGAGTAGCCTTCGGGTAAGAGATCTTTGGCTTCTTTTTCAAACCAAACTCGACTTCCATGCGTTTTAATGAGGTGTTGAATATGCTTAAAGACAGCTTCTTCAATAATGGGTGTTCCATCTTCATGATAAAGAATAGGAATGGGAACGCCCCAAGCCCGTTGCCGCGAGATACACCAATCTCCACGATCTTTAATCATGTTGTGGATACGTTGTTCCCCCCAAGAGGGTGTCCAATGAACTGAGGCAATCGCATGAAGTAATTGTTCTCGAATGGGTTCAATCGAGGCAAACCATTGAGGTGTAGCCCGATAAATGAGAGGTTTTCCTGTACGCCAATCGTGAGGATAACTGTGAGGATAAGGAATATCTGCCAACAAATGCCCTGAATTGGATAACGTTGTAAGAACCCATTCATTGGCATCGGTATAAAACATACCCTTTAATTCGGGTCCAGCTTCTTCCGTCATCACCCCTTTGCTATCGACGGGGCATAATGGAGGTAAGTGATATTTTTGTCCCACGATAAAATCTTCTTCACCATGACCAGGCGCCGTATGGACAAATCCTGTCCCGGCATCCAATGTAACGTGGTCCCCGATGATTAATAAAGAAGTACGGTCGTAAAAAGGATGCTGACAAAGGATCCCTTCCAGTGCTTGACCTTTGATGGTGGATAGTAAAGTTATTTCCGTAAGTCCACAAGCTTTGGCAACAGATTCAGCCAATCCTTGTGCAAGTACAAGTTTGCCACGATTGGTTTGATACACTCCATATTCAAAGTTAGGATGGGCACTAATGGCTAAATTCGCCGGTAATGTCCATGGAGTCGTCGTCCAAATGACAACTCGCGCATCATCGGGTAATAATCCTTTGGTGTAAATGACATTAAATGCGACATAAATGGAATGGTCGACGACATCTTCATACACAATTTCCGCTTCTGCAAGAGCAGATTCACTACTCGGAGACCAATGAACAGGTTTTAATCCTTTATAAATGAGCCCCTTCATTGCCATCTTAGCAAAAACATCAATTTGCTCTGCTTCATATTCGGGTTGTAAGGTTAAATAAGGATTATCCATGTCTCCGATAACACCCAGTCGTTCAATTTGTTCTTTTTGACGCGTAACTTGTGAACGAGCAAAGGCATCACAATGATCTCGAAATTCAGCAATCGACATCGTTTTTCGATTTACTCCTTTTTTAGCCAAGTAATTTTCAATCGGCAACCCATGAGTATCCCATCCAAAGACGAATGGAACTCGATATCCTTGAAGGTGTTTGTATCGCAACGTTAAGTCCTTTAATAACCGATTGAGCATATGGCCAACATGGATATCTCCATTCGCGTATGGAGGTCCATCATGCAGTTGAAATTCTTCTGCACCTTCTCGTTGTGTCAGCATTAATTTATATAAACTAATTTGTCGCCAATAGGCGAGAGTATTCGGTTCTTTAATGGGCAAATTCGCCTTCATTTCAAAGGTTGTTTTCGGCATCGATAATGTTTGTTTTAATTCCATAATAGCCTCCCAAAAAAACAAAAACGTCCTAACAAGGACGTATGGAATACGCGGTACCACCTTGATTCACTTGATAAACAAGTGCCTCTATTATCATCGATAACGGGATGAGCCGGTGTTCCTACTCTTATTTCAGTTCACTCTCCGAAGGGATCATCTTGAGTTGGTTGTTCGCTTTCACTCTCCGAACTCGCTAAACGCATGCATCAAGATGGTGTCTTCATCAACGATTTACGTTGAGATTATAGCATATTTTCAAAGAACCATACGTTAGGATAGTTTTTTATCATGAAAAAAAGAAGGCAATAAATCATCATCATCTTCTTCTACAGGTAAAGGAGTTTCTTCTTCCTCGGTCGGTTCTAATAACGAAGGGGGGTTTTCTTCCCCCAAAGTCATTGAAACAGGTTTTTTGTATTGAGGAACATTCGTATAATCATATTCTTCAGGAAAGTCTGCAGCGATGACCGAAACTAAAATTTGGTCGGTTAATTGATCATTAATATTGACCCCAAATTTAATATCCAAATTCGTCCCTGCAATTTCCCGAATGCGTTCAACTGTCTCTTGCGCTTCATACAAAGAGACTAAGGGTCCACATGTAACCGCAACAATAGCCTTTCTTGCGCCACTCAAACTGGATTCAAGTAAGGGTGAACTAATCGCACTCTGGGCTGCATCAAACGCTTTATTTGCACCTTGTCCCATGCCAAAACCAATGAGGGAAATCCCGGAGTTTTTTAGCACATTTCGAACATCGGAAAAATCTAAATTGATGACCGAAGGCATTAAGATTAAGTCGGTCACTGTTTTCACGGATTGGGCTAAAACATCGTCCGCCATTTTAAAAGCCTGACCAATCGGTTGATTACCTGAGGACAACAGCAACTTATCATTACTCACAATAATTATTGCATCCACCGCATCTTTTAGTTCATTTAAACCACGAACTGAATTCGCAATTCGTCCTTTTCCTTCAAAGGTAAAAGGTCGGGTAACAATCGCAACGGTTAAGGCTTTTGCCTCCCGAGCAATCGCGGCAATAACAGGCGCTGCACCCGTACCTGTTCCCCCCCCCATACCCGCAGCGATAAATACCATATTCGCGCCACGGACAATGTCGGCAATTTCTTCTTTGGATTCCTCAGCTGCCAGTTTTCCAACATCTGGACTCCCGCCAGCGCCCAATCCACCTGTTGTTTTCTCACCTAGTACAAGGCGATTTTTGGAAGCGGACGTTTGTAACACTTGTTTATCCGTATTGGCAACATAAAATTCGACATGTGAAATATTTTCTTCTAGCATACGGTTAACCGCATTATTACCAGCTCCTCCCACACCAATGACAACAATCCTGGCTGTTGGATCGTAATTATCTAATAAATTTTTGTTGCTCATCCCCGTTTCCTCCTGGGTTATTCTTCATCATAGTTTGTAAAGTTAGGCTGATTGGTTTTCGATTGACGAATAATTTGTATTGGCCGCCGTACGTCATCTTCAATAATTTTATAACGATGCGCAAATCGTAACCCTCCCAAGGTAGACATGGACTTCAGCGTTCTAGCACCAACGGTTTTTACAAATGGAATCGTAAATCCTTGTCCTGTTCCAAGTGGAGATAATAATGTTTGTATTCCGTTTAATTGGGCTCCACCTCCAACTAAATAGAGTGGTAAATCCCGTAAATCTTGATCTTTTTGATCCACAAACACATGAGCCATTAAATCATTTAATTCTCCTACAAATGGGTCATAAAACTCGTGTAACGCCTGATTGAGTTCATCTTGGCGAATGGTAATGTTGTCCTTTGCATGAACTAGACCATTAAACATTGGTTCTCGTGCTTCGTATCCATATTTTTCTTTCATTAATCGACTAGCATCCAGTGAAAGTCCAAAACGAGTTGATAAATAACTTGTTAATTGTTCAGATCCTGTATCCACCATAAGTGTATGAATCAATTGGTGGTGAGAAATTAAATGAAGACTGGTCGCATTCGCACCGTGATCAATCATCCAATAAGCAGAAGGTAGATCTTGTTGATGACTTAATAGTAAATCCGCCATTCCTTGTCCATCTAAGATAAACCGTTTAACTGGAATTTTCACCATTTGAAATATCGCTTGAATGGATTCTAAAAAAGTTTTATGAATATATTGCACATACGCTTGTAATAAAATGTTCGAGGTAATTTCACCAATAGGTGGATTAATCGAAACTTTTTGTCCATCAATGGTGTAAGCAACAGGTACTAAACACACTTGCGCAACATGGCCTTTGACTACTTCTTTTTGAAACATCGAATGGAGGTTTTGTATATCCATTGCATGAATGGATCCATGAGGATCGACTGTATTCGTAGTTTTTTCACCATGATACACACTAAGCTTTAAGCTAGGGATAACGACTTCAATGTGAGTAAACGTATCCCCTATGTGTGTTTCCATATCGGTGACAAGGCGTTTAATTGCGGTCGCTAAAATTTGGGGATTTAAAAAAGCTTCACCTTGAAAAACAGGTAAGTAAGGTGTTTGCATCGTATGCAATACGACTGGTTTTGAAGACAGCTCATAACCCACCAATGCTTTCACACTGCCACTTCCTACGTCAAGAATTAAGATGGGTTGGTCGCTTTTCATTATCGAATAATCGTGTATAGAGGAGTGAATAAATACAAGAGTAATAATAGATTACTGACGAAAAACACGCCTAACCAAAACGTATGTTTTTGTTTTAGTTGATGTTTTTTTTCAAGTAATTCTTCACTAAATACTCGCTCTAAAGCCTGTGTGTCTAAAAAAGTAGTGGATTTCATTGTTCCCTCCTTGTGGTGATCATGAGTGCAATGTTTTCTGGAATGTCACTTACTATTTCTTCATTCGACTCTTCACTACTAGATGCCATGTCAGCACTACTCATCGATGATTGAATGGAATTTTCCGAGGTCGTCGAAGCACCAACATTTAAGGTTAATGGAACGACGATTGCAACCAAAGCTAACGCAAGCGTTAAACTAAACGAACTTAATTTTCGTAATTGATAATAGGAACGTTTTCGATGCGTTTTATACAATTTATGCTGCATACGCTATTCTTTCTACCACCCGCAACGTGGCACTTTCAGAACGAGGATTCCGTTCTTTCTCACTGAAAGAAGGTTTAATTGGATAAGGTTTCACTTCACAAAACGTGGGTTGAGGAATTTCTTCAGGTCGCAAGGCAGGACCATGACGATCTCCTTCCACAACTGTCCAAGAACGAAAGATGGTTTTAACGACTCGATCTTCAGTAGAATGAAAACTTATAACGGCAATTCGCCCGTTTTGAATAACAAAAGGTTCAAGAGCTTTGAGTGTAGCCTCTAATCGTTGCAGTTCTTGATTCACTTCCATTCGAAGTGCTTGAAAAACTTGTTTGGCAGGATGGCCTTTTTTCATTAACGCTTTTTTAGGTTTGGTTTGTTTTATGAGTTCAACGAGTTCAAACGTTGTTTGAATCGGGGCATGTTGACGATGGGCAACAATCGCTTTCGCAAGTGGGTAAGCAAACGTTTCATCCGCATAAGCTTGAAAAATATGGGATAGCTGACGGACATCGTACGTGGCAAGAATGGAAGCAGCGGTTTCTTTTTGTCGTTGATCCATTCGCATGTCTAGGGGACCATCAAAGCGATAACTAAAACCACGCTCAGGGGTATCGAATTGTGGACTTGAGACACCTAAATCCATGAGTACACCATGAATATGATCGATACCTAACTCGTTCAAAATGGAAGTGATGTGATCAAAACTTTGATGAATCAACGTGAGTCGGGGTTCGGAAGCAAGTAAAGGTTTCAATGCTTCAATCGCTGTGGCATCTTGATCTACGCCAATCAATCTCCCCTTGGTTAGTTTAGCTAAAATTGCTTTAGCATGACCGCCACGACCAATAGTTAAATCCACATAAATACCGTTTGGATGGATCGGAAGTAAGGACGTAACTTCCTCAAGAAAAACAGGAACGTGTTCCATTATTTTTTCTCACCTTGACCACCAAAATGGTCATATGAATCTTGCATATTTTTTTCATAGTTTGTCCACGTATCCAAATCCCATAATTCAAGATGGTCTTGAACACCTAAAATACTAACTTGCTTGGATAATTTGTATTGTTTCAATGTATCAACAGGGAGTTGGATTCGACCATGACTATCAATCGATAATTCCAACACACTCGATAAAGCTAATCGAACAAAGGGGCGTACATCTGCTTGTAAATAATCATATTGCGATAATTTTGCAACGAGATCATCAAAATTTTTGGCTGGATAAAGGGATAAGCATTGTTCAAAGCCGCGCATAGCAAATAAGGTTGAACCGCATTCCCCACGCATTTTTGCAGGAATGACAAGTCGACCTTTATCGTCTAAAGCATATACGAAACTACCAAAAAACATTTTTCCCACTTTCTCCCACTTATGCCTTTATTATAAAGAGCATATAAAAAAAAGCAAACATTATTTTTTCGTTTGCTTTTCTTGATTTTGGATTAACCGCGAAATTCTACGCCATGATTTTTGATGAGCTCTGTTTTGATGGTATCAATCGTTTGAAGAATGTCACTATCGAGTAACGTTTTTTGCCGATCAAGAAGTTTAATACGAAGTGCAAGTGATTGAAATCCTTTTGCCATGCGTTCACCTTGATAAATATCAAAAACATCGACCGAATGAACGATTGACTTGCCAGCTTTTTTAATCGTTTTCATAAGCGATGCAAACGTGACATCTTTTTTCACTACACAAGCTAAATCACGCGTTACAGAAGGATATTTTGCTAACTCTTGTAAACGAATACTTGACGTTTTGACTTCCATTAACGCTTGCATATTGAGTTCTACCACTACCACATTTATTTTTCCAAATCCTAATTGGTCTTGTGCAAGCGGTGAAAGTTCACCGACAACTCCCACCAATTGCCCTTGAAGTTTTAGTAGTGCAGACTTACCAGGGTGAAGCAAGTCAGGACGATCGGCATAGGTTTCCCAACTCACCCGACTCGCGTCAATAAATAACAAACCTAAAATAGTTTCAACAACACCTTTACCATCATAAAAATTGACCAATTTAGCTGACAGTAAACTTTGTTCATAACGATCTCCATACCATACAATCGTTAATCGTTCTTGGGTCGCTTCAACGGATGACATGAGCGACCACTCAAATAATTGCCCAGAAGTCATTTGACGAGAGACATTATAAATAGCAGTGTCTAATAACGATTTTAAACCGGAGGTTCTAACGATTTGTTTTTCATCCGATAATGGATTTTTTATTCGATAAAAAGACGACTGATCGAGTAATTGATATGCTTTCTCTTGGTTTTCGTCTACCAATGTATAGGTTAGACATTCTTGAAACGATAGACTGCGTAATACGTCTTTAATACGACGGCGTTTTAATTGAAGCTCATTGTATCCTCCCGCTTGAATTGGTTGAATTAGTGGGGTTGACGTAATGGATTCAAAGCCGGATAAGCGAATAATTTCTTCCGCTAAATCCGCACTTTGTTTTACATCAACGCGTGAGGGGGGAATCACCATCATATCCCCTTCTCGCTCAATGCCTAAACGAGAAAGAATATCCACCATGTGGGATTCACTAAAAGACGTACCCAACAATCCATTAATTCGATTAGGTTCAAATTTAATCTTTGCCGATGATGATTCAAGGGGGGTGTGGCGAAGCCGTTGTTGAAATTCACCTACTGAAGTTAACGAAGAAATTAAAGCCTCCGTGTAGTTTAAAACTCGCTGACTGTCGCCCAAATAAATTCCTTTCGCGAATCGTTGAGAACTTTCGGAAATTAAATTCAACCGCAGGGCTGTTTTGCGTATGGACGAAGGATGAAAACTTGCTGCTTCAATCGCTATGTCTGTGGTCTTTTCATCCACGGCACAAGAAAGAGAACCCATTACACCAGCTAAACACATGACGTTACCGTTTGATGAAATGTGAAGATCTTCAGGTAACAATTCGTAGGTTTTTTCATCTAATGCAACAAAGATAGAGGCTGGATTTTGCCCAACTTGAAGAACTGAGGAGGGTAATTTTTTAACATCATACATATGCAACGGTTGACCCGTTAAAAGCATGACGTAATTTCCAATATCCACAAAAAAAGAAATAGGACGAACACCGCTTTTCATTAAACGTGTTTTCATCCATTGGGGCGTTTCGGATTGTCGGATGTTCGTTAATACTTGTAATGAAAACCCCGTAACACATTCATGCTCTACCTTTAATGTTAACGAAGGAGAAGTACGTTGGACCTTAAGGGGTTCCCATGTTTCCTTGATCAAAGGGACATTGCAAACGGCAGCAACTTCTTTAGCAAAATTTTCCATGCTCAATAAATCGGGTCGATTGGCAAGTAATTTGACAACAAAAACTGTATCATCGTACCCTAAATGTTCTAAGATAGCATCATCGCCAAGCGGTGTAGTAGAGGGTAAGACTTCAATCCCTTCCACTTGATCTTTTCGTAAATATTTACTCGGAATCCCTAACTCATTTAAAGCACAGACCATTCCTTGAGAAGGAACACCACGAATCGTTGACTCTTGGATTATCCCCCCAGGTAATACGGCGCCTGGTAAAGCTACCATGACGTGTTGTCCTACCTCAATATTGGGAGCACCGCACACGATGGATCGAATTCCGTGGTGACCCGTATCGACACTCACTTGATGGAGATGGGTTGATCCTTCCACTGCAAGTTTCGACAAAACTTTCCCTGTTGTGAGATGACTCGCTTGGGCAAATGGCACTACTTCTTCCACTTCAATCCCTGCTTTTATTAAGGCTTCGGCAACGGCTTGCGGAGTTAAGGAAGAGAGATCGACTAAGGTTGACAACCATTCATACGAAACATTCATGTTATATTCTCCTTATCTTCCTTGAAATTGTTTTAAAAAGCGTAAATTATTTTGATAAAACTTACGAATATCATCAATGCCATAACGAAGCATTGCGACACGTTCAATCCCAATTCCAAAGGCGAATCCTGTCATCGTTTTGTCATTATATCCATTCATCGTTAGCACGCGAGGATGAACCATTCCACCCCCAAGAATCTCTATCCATCCGGTTTGTTTACACATCGAACACCCTTTTCCCGAACAGACAAAACAACTGACATCAATTTCAACGCTTGGTTCCGTAAAGGGGAAAAAGCTTGGTCGTAATCGAATTTCACGTTTTTCACCAAAAAGTTTTTTTGCAAAGACAAGTAACGTATCCTTTAAATGACCCAGATTGACACCTTCTCCAATCACGAGACCTTCAATTTGTCCAAATTGATGGGAGTGGGTCGCGTCATCTTCATCACGTCGATACACTTTTCCAGGGCAAATGACTTGCACCGGTTGACCTTTTGCAGCTTCCATAACTCTTGCTTGCACCGGGGAGGTATGCGTTCGTAACAACGTCACATCATCCATATATAAAGAATCTTGCATATCACGTGCTGGGTGGTCTTTTGGAATATTCAATAATTCGAAATTATAATGGTCGGATTCAACTTCTGGCCCTTCAGCAATTTGATAGCCCATCGCGACAAAAATATCTGAAATTTCTTCTTGAATTAAGAAGAACGGATGGGCAGTTTTAAGTTCTAATGCACGCCCAGGAAGCGTAATATCGAGCTGTTCTTCTGCAAACTTAGCTTGTAGCGCTTGTTTTTCAAGCCATTCTTTTTTTGTATCGAGGGCTCGTGTGAGCTGATCACGCGCTTCATTGATGCGTAAACCGATCGATTTCTTTTCCTCAACAGATAAATCTTTGAGTAGACCGAAAATACTCATAAGTTCAGATTTTTTAGCTAAATATTGATTACGGACTTCGGTTAACTGATCAAGGGTTTGAGCCTGATCGATGGCAGCTAGTCCAAGTTGGGTGATGTCGAAGATTTTCTTTTCCATAAGGTTCTCCTTTTAAATAAAAAAAGTCATCCTTTTGAGGAACGACAGTTGCCGTGGTACCATCCTCGTTCGGTTGACCGCACTTAATTGGTGATGTTAACGCCATCGACGGTTAGCTTCTCTTGAAAGTGAAATTCAAATGCGATGAAGTGGTCTCACTTGTCACTTCTCCCTGATGAGCATTCTACTAAGCTTTCGCTAACAAAATTAGTATATCATGAAATTATTCACGCAAGCTATACGCAAAAATACCAAAAGCGATCGCGACATTTAAGGAATCCATATTTCCCATAGGAATCCGTATTTTTTCGTCTAGGTAAGCGCGAGTTTCTTCATGTAACCCTTGGCCTTCATGACCTAATAGGAGAATCATTTTATCAGGGGATTTCCATTGATTTAATGGAATCGCATCGTTATCTAAAGTTGTACCACATAAGGTATACCCCAGTTGTTGATAAACCTTTAGGTCTTCTCGCTTAATTTTTAACAGTGGTAAAGAAAAGAGTGCTCCTTGACTACTTTGAATCACTTTGAAAGAAAAAGGATCCGCGGTTGTTTGATGATAAAGCATCCCCTCAAATCCAAATGCTAACGCTGTTCGCATAATCGTTCCAACATTGCCAGGGTCTTGTAGACCATCCAAATAAACTAGAGGAGACCCAGAAAGGCTATGAATCAATGGCTTTTTGCACAAAGCAAAGACATGACTAGGCGATTTGTGCTGACTTAACAATTGGGCAACAAGTTCTGAAATCATCACGTCTGCGTGGGGATATAGTCCAATATCCCTTTCTAAGACAAGCACTTTTTCTATGGATTTTGCTCTGTGTGCTTCTTGAACAAGATGTTCACCTTCAACCAAAAAATAGTCTGGATACCAAGGTCCTTTTTTTTGAAAGAGCAATCGCAAAGATTGTATGAACTCATTTTGTTTCGATTTAATCAAAATTGGCATGTGGATATCCTTGTTTTAGTTTAGCATGGGTTTCTTCATAGGTGGGTAGGAGTTGTTGTAAGGTGGCATAAAATCGGGAAGAATGATCAAAATGAACTATGTGCACGCATTCATGGGCGATTACAGCATCAATCCATTTAGGATGAAAGGCAACGAGCGTGGAGGAAAGCGTGATACGATGAGTCTTTCTCGAATAAGTCCCCCATCGTGATGTCATCGAGCGAATTAAAATTTTAGGAAGGACAATCGTCTCACCTAATTGTCGACACCAATGCTCAACACGTGGCGCAGCAAATGCATGCAACGCTTTTTTAACCCATTTCAAATCGTTTCGATGGGCTTTGGTAAATGATTCATCATAACGACGCCAAGACCCAAACCATAAGAATGCACCTTCTTGAAAAGGAATTGGTTGGTATCGTTTCAATATTTTGGGCATCAACTTTAAGAGGAGGGATTGAATGGTATTTAGTGGAACTTTAAAGGGGGATGAAACCAAAATGTTCGATTCGCGCATACGAAAAGTGATTCGTTTCATGCGTTTAAAAGTAACCCAAGCTTCGTAGGTTTGATTTTGATAATTGACGTGAAGAACGTGTTGTTTAGTCTTCAAATTTACTTTGAATTAGTGTGTTTAATTGTTCGGTTTTGAATTGTTCGATATAAGCCACAATGAGGCGAACCATTGCTTCAATGTCGTCTTCGTGAACAAGGGATGTATGTGAATGAAAATAACGGCAAGGTAAGGATAATGTCATGGTAATGACACCATCCCGTTGCTTGTGAATTTCCCCCGCATCGGTTCCACCGACAACCATCATGTCGTAGGTATAGGGTATTTTTTCTTGTTTTGCAACATCTTCAACAGCAGTGAACAACCCACGATGGGCAACCACGGTTGCATCCATGATCGACAACGCAACGCCTTTGCCTAAAGCTGTATCTGCTTTGGGCAAACCGGGCATGTCATTGGACATTGTAACATCTAAGGCTAATGCAATATCTGGTTGAATTTTATAACTGGATGTCTGAGCACCTCGTAAACCAATTTCTTCTTGAACTGTAAACGCAGCCACAACATTAGGGACAACTTTTTTCCCTTGTAAGCGACGCAAAACTTCAAGTTGGACACCACAACTAACGCGATCATCCCACGCTTTTCCGAGAATAAGTTTGGAATCGTTGAGTGAACGTGCTTCTATTTTTGGCGTGACCATATCTCCAATTTGAATGCCTAAAGCAAGAACTTCTTCCTTTGAAAAGCAACCAATATCCAAAAACATATCTTTGATATCAATAACACGATTACGAACATCAGCAGGCATACCATGAGGTGGTTTCGATCCTACAACTGCTTCAATCGTTTTGCCTTTTTGGGTGGTGATATTAAACACTTGGGCAAGAACGACATGTCCCCACCATCCGCCGACAGGTTGCATACGCAACATCCCACTACTTTCAATCGAGGAAATAAGAAATCCTACTTCATCCATATGGGCAGAAAGCATGAGAGTAATGTCGGAAGTCCCTTTTTTGGTTGCAATCACAGAACCAAGGTTATCTTGTTCTACCGTATCCACCATAGGAGAAACAACTTTTTTAATATAGGATGCTACTTTTTTTTCATGCCCAGGTATACCAGGTAAATTCGATAATTGTAAAAGCCATTCTTTCATCTTTATTCTCCTTAATAATTAGTTTGTTGTCTTGTATAGTTTACACCTAATTTTTTAAAGTATCCTTCAGTCACTTCTTCAGGGGTAAATCCAAGCAAGGGAATACATGCTAAATAAAGTGAAAAAGCTTCTTCAAAAGAGGCAATAGTTGGTTGCTGGTAAAACTGTATAACAGCTTGATAAACGTTCAAGATTTGACCGACTAAATCGGAGGACAAGGGTTCAATGGTATACAAACGTTTTGAAGATGCAATATCTAACCCCAGTGATAACAGAAAATGAATCCCATCGGCATACTCGTCTAAGATAATTGCTTTTTCGGAAGGGCCTTTTTTGGACCAAAATTTAAAGACACGCGTTTCATTAATCATTTCTCCTAATTCAACGAGTAAAGCTAAAATCCGTTTTAAACGGGTGGATGCATAATCGACGTTATGTTGGGTTTGGATGTGAGCATCCAGTTTCGCTTGGGCGATAAAAAGCTCAGTTAATTCTAATGTCATACAAGTTTAGGAAGTTTCCAAATTTCATCGATATATTGTTGAATCGTTCGATCCGTTGAGAAAAACCCTGACTCGGCAATATTAACAATGGCCATTTCGTTCCATTTTTTACGATTTTGATAAAGAAGGGCAATCTTTTCTTGAGCTTCAGCATAGGCATCAAAATCTTTTAAAATAAAATATTCATCATTTCGATGCATGATTTCATCAAAAATAGGACGGAAAGTATCCCGATTACCTTCAGACCATGTACCATCAATTAACGAGTCAATAATTACTTTAATAGATGGGGATGCTTGATACATATCCCACGCTTGATACGTGTGACTTTCACGTAATGCATTGACATCATCGACTTTCATACCAAAGATGACACAATTTTCTTCGCCTACAAGTTCAGAAATTTCTACATTAGCTCCATCTAATGTGCCTAATGTAATCGCACCATTCATCATAAATTTCATATTACCCGTTCCCGATGCTTCCTTACCTGCTGTGGAAATTTGTTCACTTACATCCGTTGCAGGAATAATCATTTCAGAAAGACTGACACCATAGTTTTCAATAAAGACAACTTTTAAATGGCGATTGGTTTCTGGATCATCGTTCACAACGCGTGCGACTGCATTAATGAGTTCAATAATTTTTTTAGCAAAGAAATAACTTGGCGCAGCTTTCGCACCAAAGATAAACGTGCGAGGATACGGTCGGAAAGATGCATCTTGTTTCATACGATTATACAAATGCATAATATGAAAAATGTTCATGGTTTGGCGCTTATATGCGTGAAGTCGTTTGATTTGGACATCAAAGATGGAGTTCACATCAATGTGAATTCCTTGAACGCGTT
Organism: Bacillota bacterium; assembly: GCA_030831415.1. Taxonomy (GTDB): domain Bacteria; phylum Bacillota_I; class Bacilli_A; order RFN20; family CAG-826; genus UBA970. Next base: position 18,215 of record JAURLC010000036.1, read on the forward strand.
CAATGTATGCAGCCAGTTTTTCTTTATTAAGCTTTTTAATTGATTCAACGCGTTGTTGTAAGGCTGCATCTGTTGCGTGAGGACGCAAGGCGGTTAAACCACTTGGTTGTGTTTTCCATGAATCACCAATCACCTCGCTTACAAGTGAGGTTAACGTTGAATTCGCATACATAAACCAGCGACGATGGGTTATTCCATTTGTTTTGTTATTGAATCGTTGTGGATACAAACTAAAGTAGTCTTTAAACGTATCTGCTTTTAAAATTTCGGTATGAAGTGCTGCAACGCCATTCGTGGAAAAACTTGCATAAATGGCTAAGTTTGCCATATGAATCATGCCATCTTTAATAATGGCCATGTTTCTTCTAGCGTTATCAGAAAGATGGTGTTGTGAAAATTCGAGTTGACTACGACGATGAATTTCTTCAATGATCATGTAGATGCGTGGAAGCAGTGGTTTTAAAAAATGAATCGGCCATTTTTCTAATGCTTCTTGCATAACCGTATGATTCGTATAGGCCATACATGCATGGACTTGTTTCCAAGCAGCCTCCCATGTTTGACCGTATTCATCCACGAGTAATCGAATCATTTCTGGAATCGCTAAAATAGGGTGAGTATCATTCAATTGAAAGACGAAGTATTCAGAAAAATTATCCATGCGTTTAAAGCGACGATAATGCGATGCCATCACCGATTGTAACCCTGCCGAAACAAGGAAATAGTGTTGTCTTAATCGCAAAATTTTTCCACTATCTGTTGAATCATCAGGATATAAGCCGTGTGTAATTTCTTTGACGGTTTGTAAATATTCTTTAAAACTTTGGTTTTCAGGAATGTTTTCTTCACTCGGTTCTGCTGACCATAATCGTAAATTATTGGTGACGTCATTGTGATA
>JAURLC010000037.1 GCA_030831415.1 Bacillota bacterium
CTGAAAAATTTAAATATATTACGGAAAAGGACGCTGGTTCCCTCGTCAACGAAAATTTACCAAAGTCACCAAGTAACAAATGAACATTTTCACATGCTTGTTCGAGTACTTTTTTTAGTGCAAATGCAAAAACGGTCGTCGCTCGTTCAATACCATAAAAATAAATATTAGGATGAAGTTGTGCTTTTCCAACAATAAAATCACCTTTCCCCATCCCAATTTCTAGATGTGCTTCCCCTTGATGTTTACTAACAAAAGGAAACGTATCTTCGGTAAGGCGTTCGGGATTAGCAGCAATTAAAGGTTTCGCCCAAGGTTTACTTTTTAGACGCATGCAAGCGACCTAAATCATCAATCGCGCGTGCATAAATACTCATACTACGCGTAAAATCTTCTAAATCAATTTTTTCATCATTTTCGTGAATGAAATCTTCTTTACCAGGAAACTTACTTCCAAATGCAACGGTATTTTTCGCTTCCTTGGCATATGTCCCTCCACCAATGGTAACCATCGGGGTTTTTTTGTCACCTGTCTCTTCTTGATACGCTTTTAGCAACGTTTGAATCATGGGAGAGTCTGGCTGGACAAGTAAGGGTTCTGATGTCATTAATGTGGTTAGTTTAAATGGTTTTGGCGTTATCAAGGCAATTGCTTTTGCAACTTCTTCAAACACAACAGTTTCAGGATATCGATAATTTGCGATGAGTGAAAATATCCCATTTTCTAACCGAATAAGTCCAACATTTAATGTCGTTTCATGCAAGAGTTTGGATTGGTAATATTGTCCAAGTTTTTTCCCATTGTACTGGCTGTACTGTTCAGCAATCGTGACTAATTCAGGAAAAGGGAACAAGCGTGCTAAAACGGATAATAATTTGGTTCCCGCATTCACACCTAATTGAGGTAGCGACCCATGGGCCGCTTTACCAAAGAGTTTAATCGTTGTCGTTTTTTCATCATGTGAGATCGTATAAGGAAGTTTTGTTGACCGCAAGATGGGTTCGATTTTTTCTTGTCGGGCAATGACGGCAACGGCTTTATCAATAACAGAATTTGCAACAATTCCTGCTTGAATTGAATGAATGGGTTTCCACTTCACTTTGCCAGCAATTTCAAAATTTGAGATACCTTTTTCACCGTAGATTAGAGGAAAGTTCCCATCGGGTGTAAACCCACTTTCAGGATAAGGTTTCTTCAATTTACGAAAGTAATATTTTAAACATCCACTCCCTTTTTCTTCGTTTCCGCCAATAACAAGGCGAACTTGATACCCTTGAACCATCCCTTGATCCTTCAATAGTTTTAACGCATAATAGGCCGCCAAAGCAGGTCCTTTATCATCAGAAGTTCCGCGTCCATACATACGATTGTCTTCAATAACACCACCAAACGGAGGATGTTGCCAACCTTCACTTACGGGGACGACATCCGCATGAGCATAAACACCAATCAAAGGTCCTTCACCAAAGGTAATTTCCGTTGCATGGCCATCACAATAATCGACTTTAAAACCATCTTTTTTGGCGAGCTCACCAATAAAACGTAACGCACGGTATACACCTTCACCATACGGTTTATTTTTGCTAATGGTTTTGTCATCATGAATCGAATTAATTTGTATCCATTCACCTAAGGTTTTAATCGCGTTTTCTATATAAGGTTCAACTAAGGTTTGCAACGTTGTTTTCATTGGTTATACCTCTCTTTTAGACATTATACGACGAACGCTGGAAATTTTCGAGGATGCCACCGCAACAGCTGGGACGAGAATTACACCAAGCATTGCTTCCCAAATGCCATTTAATGTTAGAATCAACAAAATAAATGCGAAATAGGTGTCATTAAATCCTACCGAAGAAAGCACAGATAACACATCATTTCCACGAACCACACCCATCACGCCTAAAACAAGAATTGTATGAAGGATTGTCAATAGACCTGCAAAGATGGCAAGTAAAGAACGTTTTATCCATACTTTGTTTTCAAGAAAGCGAACAATTGAAAACGTAAAGCCAGCGAATGCGCCAAACAATAAACGTGGCAAAATTGAAATAATCGGGTTTTGAAAAAATGGATCTAGGATGCCTGTAGGATTTGAACTTGCTTGCCAGAAAGACAACAATCCAAATAAAAATCCATAATACACCCCACCTTTTGTGCCAAAAAGATAGGCTCCAATCAAAACGGGGATGTGCATTAAAGTGAAGGAAATGGTGGGATTAATAGTCACAAAGCCTAACGAAGGAATCACCCCCATTAAAAACAAGATTGATGTAAGCATTGCATGAAAAGAAAGTGTAAAAATTCGTTGATTCATCAGAATAACTCCTTGTTTTTTTCATAAACAGTGAACAGTCCGTCTACATTTAAGTGATCATCAAAAATAATGTCTTCGTGCATACCCTGACGTACATAATGGGCATATCCACCTGTTACAATTTTTTTGCATGGTCCTTGAAGTTCTTTTTCAATCGAATGAAACATGGCTGCAATCATATTTTCATGAGCTAGAATCATCCCAGAACTAATGGAATCAGGTGTGTTTTTTCCTAGTATTTTGGATGGGCGCTTTAATGAAATTTCCATTAATTGTGAAGCTTTACCAATTAATGCTTGATAAGAAATTAAAAAACCCGGTAATATACTGACACCTACTAAGGCCCCTTTTGCATCAATACCGATAAATTTTGTTGCGGTTCCCAAATCAGCGATAATACAAGGATATCCATAACGCGTCTTTGCCTGTAAACCATCGACAACTAAATCAGTCCCGAGTTCACTTGGGTGATCAATTTGAATCGGTAATCCCGTTTTAAATCCTTTTCCAAAAAGCTTTGGTTGATATTGTGTTAGTTTGTAAATAACGTCTTGAAGAACTGAGGTCAAGGAAGGAACAACACTGCTTATCAAACAAGCATCTAAAGTGAACAGTTGAAAACGGTTAAAGATAGGCGCTAATTTGGAAATATATTCATCCACGGACATCGTGGTATCGGTAAGAATATGAAAACTATCTTTTCGTTGTTGACCTTGATAGGATGCAAAGTTAATCGCTGTGTTCCCACAGTCAATGACCAGTACCATAAAACCCTCCGCTCTCATCTTGTTTCCAAGTATGATGCATATTTATTATATCGTATCGATATTAAAGGACGATAAAATTAACTAATTTGTCAGGGATAGCGATTATCTTTTGAATGGTTTTACCCTCTACATATTTTTGAACAAGTTCATGTTCGCGAATAAAGGATTGTAATGCTTGTGAATCCATGCCTGTCCTTGCTTCAATCGTCAATTTGAATTTACCATTAATACTGACAGCAATCGTTGTGATTTGTTGGATAAGTTTGGCGTCGTCAAATTTTGGCCATGAGGCAAAAGTTAAGGGAGTCGTTTGACCCATGATTGACCAAAGTTCTTCACCTAAATGTGGAGCAACACATGATAGAAGTTGAATAAATCCAAGTAAGTAAGGACGATAGACTGCTTTCGCTTTATAAACCTCATTCATAAAAATCATCATTTGGGAAATGGCGGTATTCATTTGAAGATTTTCAAAGTCTTGCGTCACTTTTTTGACCATAAAATGATAAGCGTAATCGAGTGATCCATCATTATCGTTCGTGTGTAAGGCTTGATAATGCGATTCGCTAATAAAACGATAGACACGATCGAGAAAACGTCTTGCCCCTTCTAATCCACTATTCGACCAAGGCAACGCTGCTTCAAGAGGTCCCATAAACATTTCATATAATCGAAGTGTATCGGCTCCATATTGTTCAATAATTTCGTCTGGATTTACGACGTTTCCGCGAGATTTGGACATTTTCTCACCGTTTTCACCTAAAATCATGCCTTGATGAAAAAGTTTTTTAAAAGGTTCAGGTGTTGTTACAAGACCTAAATCGTAAAGAAATTTATGATAAAAACGTGCATAAAGTAGATGCAAAACGGCGTGTTCTGCACCCCCTACATATAAGTCTACGGGCAACCAATGCTTTAATAATTTTGAATCTGCAATGGCTTGGTCATTTTGAGGATCAAGATAACGAATATAGTACCAACAACTCCCTGCCCACTGAGGCATGGTATTCGTTTCACGAACATATCGTTTACCATCTAAAACGACATCCAACCACACACCCGCATGAACAAGAGGAGACTCTCCAGTTCCACTCGGTTTAAATTCCTTCAGTTCGGGAAGGATAAGGGGTAAGTCATCAATGGTTAATGGAACCACTTCTCCTGTTTGTTTTTCTACCATGACCGGAATAGGTTCACCCCAATAGCGTTGGCGAGAAAATAACCAATCACGTAGTTTATAATTGGTTTTCCATTGGCCTTTCTTTTCAGACACTAATTGTTCGGTGATGAATGCTAAAGCAGTTTCAATCATCATTCCATTGGCACCTTGTGAATTTACATGAATTCCTTCATCTACCATCGCCTGTAATCCATCAAATCCTTCAAGGACTGAAATAATGGGTAAGTCATACGTTTTTGCAAATTCAAAATCCCGTTGATCATGAGCAGGAACAGCCATAACCGCACCAGTTCCATATCCGTATAAAACATAATCTGCTATCCAAATCGGGATGCGTTTTTGATTAATGGGATTTATAGCAAAAGCCCCTGTAAATACACCCGTTTTTTCCTTATTGAGTTCGGTACGATCTAAATCAGATTTAGTAGAAATCAATGCGCGATACGCATGGATTGCTTCTTGATTTTCTGAGGTTGAAATAACGTCAACAAGGGGATGTTCAGGTGCTAGCACACAATAAGTTGCACCAAATAACGTGTCGGCACGTGTTGTAAAAACCGTAAAATGGTGCGAAGTACCTTCAACTTGAAAATCTATCTCAGTTCCTTTGGATTTGCCTATCCAATTTTTCTGCATATCTAGGGTGGATTTTGGCCAATCTAAGCCTTCCAAACCATCTAATAATTTTTCTGCATAAGCGGTAATTTTTAAGACCCATTGACGCATTAATCGCCGTTCAACAGGAAATCCACCAACCTCGGATTTTCCATCAATAACTTCTTCATTGGACAATACTGTACCTAAAGCGGGACAAAAATTGACGGGTTTTTCATCAATATAGGCTAATCCTTTTTCTAAAAATTGTAAAAAGATCCATTGTGTCCACTTATAGTAACTTGGATCGGTGGTTGCAAGCTCTTTACGCCAATCGTAACTAAACCCCAATGCCTTAATTTGCTTTTTGATGTTTGCGATATTTTGTTCGGTAAAACCGGATGGATGATGATTCGTTTTTAATGCATATTGTTCTGCTGGCAAACCAAATGCATCCCACCCCATTGGGTGTAACACATTAAAACCTTGCATTCGCTTCATTCTAGCAATGATATCGGTCGCTGTATAACCTTCAGGATGACCCACATGTAACCCTTGCGCAGAAGGATAAGGAAACATATCTAAAATATAATATTTAGGTTTAGTAAAATCGTAAACATCCGTGTAAAAAAGGTTTTCTTTATCCCAATGGGCTTGCCATTTAGGTTCAATAACTTTGTGATCATAAGCCATATCGATTTTCCTCCAATAAAAAAACGTCCATCATGAAGGACGCTTCTAGGCGCGGTACCACCTTACTTTCACATGGGATTACCACGTGCACTTACAATCTCTTAACGCGAGTGACGAGCTGCATTTTCTTGGGTGAGAAGAAGGGTTACCTTCGTATTCCAAACAACTAAATTTATTTTAGCATAATTAAGTAAAATATGTTGTGAATTTCTAGGATCCATGATACTATCTACACGTTGTCGAAGGAGATTTATTATGGCAAGAGTATGCAAAGTTTCTGGTAAAGGTCCAA
>JAURLC010000038.1 GCA_030831415.1 Bacillota bacterium
ACGTACAACTTTAATGTTGCCACCTTGATCAAGTAAGTCTAATGGGTTTGGATTGGTTAAAGCTGCGAAACCTAAGTCGCCGCCCCATGCACCGTTCTTTACAAACTTAAATTCTTCGTTTGCATATAAGTTGACGGTTAAGGAGTAGGATTCATTTTCGTCATTTAAGTTAGCAAGTTTGAAAGATTGGTCAGCAGCATTCCATCCGTTGATGGTGCCAACTAAAGCCCAATCGGTAATTGATGGAGGTAAGACTTCTGGATCACCATTACGAACAATCGTAAAGGTTCTGGTTAATGCTGGAAGTGAAACGAATGTAACAGTGTAACTACCATCTACTTTAGTAGAGAAGTTACCCACGCCACCTAAACCTGGATCAAAACCAGAGTTTGAATCTTCTGGGATAATTAAGGCGCCTTCGGCATCTTTAGTCCAAGTTACACCTTTATCAACTATGGTTAAACCAGCGGATAGTGGACCAACTTCACCATTAGCCCAATCGGTACCAATGACTAATTTCCAGGTTGAACCTTCATAAAGGTCACCCGTCCAAGAGAATGAGTTCGTGCCAGTTGCTCTAGTCATGACTGGAGCGTTGGCTGGAGTCCAGCTACCAATATTGGCTTGACCACCAATAAAGCGATACTCATTTGTATCGAGTGTAATCGAGGATGCAGGAGCGGATGACGATGTCGTTCCGCCGCAAGCGGCTAAAACAAATAACAATGCAGGTAATAGATGATTTTTGTTCATCAAAAAATCCTCCTTTTCTATTCCTACTTATCATATTAAAGCGCTTACATTTATTTGTAAAGGAGAATTTGATTAATTTTTTATCTTTAACAATTCATATAAAAAGCAATTTAAGATTGAATGGTCTTCGTGATAAGATAAATTTGTTAAGGAGAGTATTTATGAAAAAAATGACCACGTTGATGGTTTCATTAATGTTTGTGATTGCCGCGTGTGGTGGCACGACTACTAGTTCATCATCAGGTACCACAATTTTAGACCCCTTAGATCTTCCAGCAGAAAGTGAGCCTACGATTATTTTTCACTATAATCGTCCTGATGCGGCATATGAAAATTGGAATATGTGGATTTGGGCGTTGGGTTACGAAGGGGCGGGATATCAATTTGATGGTGAAACCACATATGGTAAGTATCTAAGAGAACCTTTATCACGCTGGGCTGGTTCTGATATTGTCGGATTTATTGTTCGCAAAAGTTTGCCTAATGATGATTGGAATTCCAAAGATACAAGTGCGGATCGCTTTGTTAATTTAAGTGAATGGACACCGAATGAAAATGGTGATTATCACGTATTTTTAAGATCGATGAATCCCTCGGTATTTGTCGATACAACTGGCACTATTTACAATGGCGTGCGTTCCGCAATGTTTCAAAATAGTTCGATTATTTTAATTAGTACCACGGCGGCCGCAAATAAAATCGAAATCTACCAAAACGAAGTATTAAAGAAAACTGTCAACGCCTTAACAATAAATAACGCTGTTGATGTTTATGTGAATATCGCCACAGAAATCAGTCCGGTTGATTTCACCGCTCAATACACTGCAAAAGTTTATTTCACTGAAGATGATCCTAAACCGCGAACGGTTCCGATTTTAGTTAACAACTTATTTTCATCTACTTCCTTTGGTGAACAATACAATTTTACAGGTGAATTAGGAGCGATTTATTCCCAACAATCCACAACCTTTAGAGTGTGGGCACCGACTTCTTCTGATATGAAACTCCGTATTTATGATAACGGTACGCCTATCGCAATCTCTGCGCAATTAGGTAGTGATCAATACACTCAAACAACCATGACTCGTGGTGATCGAGGAACATGGGAAACCACAATCAGTGGTGATTTACACGGAAAATATTACACCTATGTTGTGACCAACGCGAGTGGCATTCATGAAGTTGTTGATCCTTATGCTAAGGGTGCTGGGGTCAATGGCCGTCGCGGTATGATTGTTGATTTTGCCAGAACCAATCCTACTGGTTGGGATACGGTGAATGATGAAGATACCTATGCATCCAATACCGATGCGATTATTTACGAACTGCATGTTCGTGATTTATCCATGGATAGTTCTTGGAACGGCACTTCTGCTCATCGTGGAAAATATGCGGCAATGCATGAATCAGGAACCACGTTTACAGGTTCAGGTCGTACAGTTAGCACTGGTTTTGACCATATTAAAGAATTAGGCGTTAACGCTGTACATATTTTACCGATGTATGATCATCACAATAATGAATTATCGGATGAATTTAACTGGGGTTATAATCCCTTAAATTACAACGTTCCCGAAGGTCAATACTCTTCTAATCCTCACGATGGGTTAGTGAGAATTCGTGAAGTTAAAGATATGGTGAAAGCCTACGATGATGCAGGTATCAAGATTGTTCTTGACGTTGTTTATAATCACTTGGGTGATGCAAACGGTAGTAATTTCCAACGCTTAGTTCCAGGTTATTTCTTCCGTTATAACTTAGATGGATCTTTATCCAACGGATCTGGTGTGGGTAATGACACCGCCTCAGAACGGTTTATGTTTTCGAAGTTTATTGTCGACTCAACTGCATTCTGGGCGGAAGAATATAAATTGGGTGGATTCCGGTTCGACTTAATGGGACTTCATGACACGGCAACGATGAAAGCTGTTCGCGATCGGGTTGTTCAAATCGATCCCGATACGTTAATTTACGGTGAAGCCTGGACCATGTCAGGGACAAGAACTTATTCGAATGTCCCAATGGCGAATCAATCCAACTTAGCCACAGCCAACATGGCTAATATTGGCGCTTTTTCTGATCTCATGCGC
>JAURLC010000039.1 GCA_030831415.1 Bacillota bacterium
CTCAGGCTATCCTCCTAATATTTATGATGCATTCCAATTAGCCATTATGAAAGTATTTCATATTCGCTCCTTTACGCTTGCACGTTGGATTTTAGAATTTTCAGGGATTGGATTAGGTATCTTGTATGCACTACTAGAACCAGGTGAAGGATTGGGTACGGTCACATGGTTATCGATTGGACTTGCCGCTGTTTTTGGAACGATTATAAAACAATACATTAAAGTGTTTAAAAAAATGAAGATCATTAACCGGGAAGGCATATGAAAAAAATTAAAGCCAAAATCCCTCATATGATCATTTATACCTTAGGCATGGTAATTGCTGCTTTAGGTATCTTTTTGATGAAAAATAGCGAACTTGGCTTAGGTCCATGGGGTGTTGCCGCTTTAGAACTACAACAATTATTAGAGCCTGTATTTGGGTTCTTTACGTTTGGAATGGCGTCTGCGATTCACACATATACGATGTTGTTTATTGTATTGCTTATTCAACGAAAATTAAAAACGACGTTTGTTATTTTTTCGGTGTTCTTTTTAAATTTTTTAGTCGATGGATTTGATCTTGTTATCTTTTCTTCCTTTGATGTCACCTCCGTATGGGAAGGCATCGCAGTCCACAGTTTAGGTTTTTTTGGTTATGTATTTGGGACCTCTTGGATCATTATTTCGGGTATCCCGGGCATGGTCTTAGAAGAATTCACCTTTGCCATGATGAAAGCCTTTAAAGGAAAATCGTATTCTAAATATCGTGTTTTTATTTCCTATATCGCGTATGTACTTGCGATTATTTACGGACTCATTTCGGGAACGAATGCGAGTAGCATTACGATTCTTTCCTTTTTCTTAGGGGTCGCCTTTGGTCCTGCGATTAGTCAAATGGTGAAGGCGTTACGAAGAAGCAGTTGGCCAAAAAAACTCAAATTAGTCACCGTATAAAAAACCCTCAGGATTACCTGAGGTTTTTTGTTAATCTTGATACACGAGTGTTTGGATAATGGCTGCTTCCGTTAAGGAATAACTCACGATTTGACGGTTCGATATCGTATGAATAACATCATTGATCATGACCCCGCGATCGATTTGGACATAATCGACTTCACTTGTAGGATGTTCGATAACCGAAGGTTCAAGAATCGGTTCATCGCGTGAGAAATCAAATCGGAAGATCATATAAAGACTATGGTATTCGTAATAATATTCATAGGTTTCATCACGTGGTTCATCACTGCCTTCATCGGGATCAGTTTGGGAGGATAAGACGGTTCGATATCCACCCGCCCATGCATTAACGGAGAAGGCAAAGACATTTTCTTCTTCGGAGACGAGGATAGCTTTGTGATTGTATAACGCTTCTGAATACGCCCACGACCACGTCATGTCCAAATTAGAAGGTAAGGATTGCGTTACAAAGGAAGAAATATTGATGGTTTGGATTTCTCGTGCATTTTCACCTACATCGTATGCAGTCATTTTCATCCCGTTCATCCAGCCCGTTTCTTCATCGACGTTGTACCCGATGCCAATTAAATGGTCCTCACTCCAAGGATGTTGATACGTATCAAAACCAGGAAGAACAATTTCGGAACGGAACGTTGGATTTAACGGATCGGTTAAATCTATAATGTATAAAGGATCAATGCGTTCAAAGGTGACAATGTAGGCAACGGGTCCTTCAAAGCGAACCGAATAAATACGTTCTCCGGGTTTGCCTAATCCTTCTTCGATGACAGAGATAGTGGTAAAGGAACCCTCACCGTCATCTTGTAAAACATACAAGCGATTGGTAATCGTTCGATTATCATTGGACCAAATCCAAACATCACTTCCGTTATACGTATACACTTCATTGGTTGTGGCAATACGGAAGTACCCATCGTATTCATCCAAGGCAAATTGATTAATCGCTGTACCATATAAAGTCACAACCGCTTTAAATTCAATGGTCGCATCGAGCACGTTTAACGCATATTTGGAAAGCGTTGTGGTTTGATAACTTTGGTTATCATTCCAATGATAATTGGATTGGGCTAAATACAAGGAATCAAAATTAACGTAGACTTTTTTATAATCTGCAAGCGATCCTAAATACGCGGAAGCTTGGTAGTGAATAGAGGATGCATCGGAAAGGATAGGAATCGCTACCAGCGTCGTCATGCCATATACAAAACTATTCTCGAAATAAAACATATCCTCATAATCCAAGTGCACCTTATCCCCTTCATTTTCGATGAAGTACGGACGTAGTTCAACCTCAGTGTCTTGATAGTTATAGTAGAAGTAGTTGTGACCGACTAAAAATAAGGTTTCAGCGATAATGGTTCCTGTAGCGTCTCGTTGTGGAACAATACGATGATCCATAAACGCAGCGTCGGTACGAAGGGCATAATCGATTTGATACGTTCCACGGTTAATGAAGACTACCGATCCAGTAGGTTGCCAAAAGGGGAAATAATCACAAAACACTTCGTTTCCCGCTTCATCGACATCGATACAACCTGCAAATGCTGTTAAATCATAACGATATCCGATAACGATAAGGTAATCTTCGGTTAAATACATGGTATCCGTGTAAATACGATCGTTTTCAGTTTCCAAAGAAATGGTGGTAACTTCAACGAGGACATCTTGAGAACTTACTCCAAAAACACGGACTGTAGATTGCCAGGGTGAGGCATAGTAAATAAAGTTGCCATCGGTTTTCACAATGTCCCCTTCTTGAATACCTTCTACTTGGACATTGGTATCCACGAATCGATTGGATTCTGATCCTGCATCGGTGGAGCCATCTTCAGCAACCCCTGGGGTTGCAATATCAGTAAATTGATTACTTTGCCGATTCATACCTTCATCTAAGAGCGTGTTTAAATCCTCACGTGACTGGATGGAGCGAATAGACGTGGGTACGATATTATTTTGACTAGCACTAGGAATCCCACAACTCGCTAACATCATTAAACTTACCAGTGAGGCTTTCATCAAATTCATTTTTTTCATTAGGGTCGTATCCTTTCACCTATAAAGACAGAGAAGAGTGGCATTTTTTTCACTCTATAATTCAACGCCTAATTATTGTAAAATATTTATATGGCAGTCGCAAACGTCAAAGTTGCTCGTTTATGTGCCTTCTGCAAATATTGGTATGATCCTACCAATCAGCACATTAAACCACGTTCTCCAGCAGGAGATTTTTGGGAATATGACCCAAAAGCAAAAGCCTTATGCCAACGTTGGTCGTTGCCTAAACACGGGAACGCAAGTTGCCCACATTTCGAAGCCAAAATCTTTGTCCCCAAAAAGTAATGTTCACTAAGAAATGTTAAAGGAAAAAACGAATACATGATATATACGATTACTCTTAATCCCAGCGTCGACTACTACATGCAAAATTCTAAAGTGAAGCTCGGTCAACTCAATCGAACGAGTGGATGTTATATTGCACCAGCAGGAAAAGGTATCAATGTATCCGTGATGCTCAATATTTTGGGCGTAAAATCGACTATTTTAGGTTTTTTTGGTGGATTTACAGGTGATTATTTACTTGATCAATTACGACGTTATTTACACATTCATTTAAAACCAACCAAAATTCAAGGGCAATCTCGCATTAACGTCAAACTTATTCACGACCAAGAAACAGAAATTAACGCCTCCGGTCCAGAAGTGAGTGGAAGCGAATTGAATAATTTACTCAATCAACTCAATTCCTTAACACCAAAAGACCTCGTTGTGATTTCGGGTTCAACGACTGCGAATGATAAAACAGGACTTATTGAACAAATTGTGAAGTATTTAATTCAACGTAAGATTGATTTTGTCTTGGATGTTTCCGGACCGGAACTGAAAAAGTTAATTAAATACGAACCCAAAATTATTAAACCTAATTTACCTGAATTTCAATATTTGGCAGACACCGATGTCGATGATCCTAAGAAATTAGCGGCGCTTGCTAAAAAAGTCGCAGAAATTACAAATCATACTGTTTTATTATCATTAGGAGAAAAAGGTGCGATTCTTATTCATGATGGGAAATCCTATTTTGTAGAAGCGCCTGAAGTGGTCGTCAAACACACCATTGGTGCGGGGGACGCTTTGTTAGCGGGCTTTATGTATAAATTCGATAAGACATCCGATCCCAAAGTTGCCCTAGCATTTGCTACCGCTCTTGCGGTTAAAAAAGTTGAAGGCAATGAGATTAGTCAACTCCAAGATGTTGAAGCATTAGCCGCAACCATCAAAGTCAAAGCCATTTAGAGCATGAAACTAAACTACCAACGAACAATCCTAATCGGATTAGCGTTTCTCTCCATCCAGTTGTTTTGGGGTTTTTATGAAGCCGTCATTTCGAAAATGTTAGTGGATTCCTTTGGACTCAATCCCTTTTGGTCCAACTTTGTCATGACATTTGATAATTTAATCGGTCTCATTTTACTTCCTCTGTTTGGTGCACTTTCCGATCGAACCAAAAGTAAATATGGAAAAAGGACACCCTTTATTACGATTGGATTATCGATTGCCGCATTTTTTGTCGTTGGCGTCGCATTAGTCGATTTTTATCAACAAAGTGCGGTCGTAGATGCCGGCATTCTTGGCATTATTCAAGATGGATCGTTTTATTATTTTCAAACCGATTCCAGTTTAATTGAATCGATTGAATCGATTGCGAATGCGAATAATCGCCTGTTTACAATCGTTGGAGATTCGGTGATGTTTACCTCTAAACTCGATGCAAGTTTTGTTCGTTACAATTTAATTTTTCAATCGATTACTTCCATAGATCCTTTGTTTTTAATTTTATACATTGGGATTTTGTTTATTACCCTTATCTCGATGGCGTTTTATCGTACTCCTGCTGTTAGTTTAATGCCTGATGTGACTCCCAAACCATTCCGAAGCTTGGCAAATGCCATTGTCAATTTAATGGGTGTGTTAGGGTATATCGTCGCTACCTTAATTATTTCGACCCTTACACAAGAATTTACGTCTTATATCCCATCTTTTGTAACCTTAGCGCTCGTCATGGGAGGCATTCTCTTATTGTTCCGCTTTATTGTCAAAGAAGTGGCATGGGTTAAAGAGATGCACGCTTACTCCCTTGAACATGGCTTAGAAACGGCTGAAGAAATTGAAAATATCAGGGATTCAAAATCCGAACCGATGCCAAAACCATACCGCCTGAGTTTTTTTCTCATTATGGCAAGCGTGTTTTTATGGTTTTTTAGCTTTAACGCAGTGACAACCAAATTCACCGATTATGCGAGTAATGTTTTAGAGTTATCCAATTATGTCCTTCCCGTTACGGTGGCCAATGTTGCTGCCCTCATCGGTTTTTTACCCTTAGCAAAACTTGCAGACGCGATTGGACGACGTAAAACGGTCCTTCTGGGTATTCTTATGTTATCAAGCGGTACACTCGTAGGATCATTTTTAACGGTCTCCTCAGCGTGGGTGATTTATCTTATTATGCCAATAGCAGGGTTAGGATTTGCTGCTATTAATGTGAATTCTTATCCGATGATTGTGGAAATGTCTTCAGGAAGTAATATTGGGAAATACACAGGGTACTATTACACAGCTTCAATGGCTGCGCAAATCTTCACCCCACTTGCCTCCGGTGCGCTCATGACATGGTTAGGATTAAGGGTATTATTCCCTTATGCAACAGTATTTGCCTTGTTATCGTTTGTCACGATGTTTTTTGTCAAACATGGTGACGCCCCTAAACAAGCCTAAGGAAAGTTGAGGACCACCAATATGCGCATTGGGGTACCAAAAGAAATCAAAAAATTAGAGTATCGGGTTGGGTTAACCCCTGCTCATGCCAAGCATTATCTACAAGCAGGTCATCTCGTTCTTATTCAAAAAGGAGCAGGGGTTGGCTCTGGTTTTTCCGATGAGGAATATGAGGTAGTTGGGTGCACGCTTGCTGAAACGCTTGAAGAGGTCTACCGTCAAAGTGAGATGATCGTGAAAGTGAAAGAACCATTAGAAGAGGAGTTTGACCTCCTCCGACGTGGACAAATTTTGTTTACCTTTTTACATTTAGCAGCGGCCAAACCGCTTACCGAAGCATTGTTATCCAAAGGGGTGATTGGGGTTGCCTATGAAACCATTACCAACGAAACACGTCAATTACCAATCCTTAAGCCAATGTCGGAAGTCGCGGGACGACTCGCAGTTCAAGAAGGGGCTAAATATTTAGAAAAACCATTTGGGGGCAGAGGGATTTTATTAGGTGGGATTACACGCGTCGAACCCGGCCATGTCGTCGTGCTAGGTGCCAATGGTGCGGCAGGTTATAACGCAACCCAAATCGCTTTAGGGATGCAAGCGAAAGTCACCGCGCTGGATTTGCGCTTTGACCACGTTGTTGAGTTAATGAAACGTTATCCAAACACCTTAACGATGTTACCGTCGAATGAAACCAATATTCTTCATGCCTTAACCACCGCGGACTTAGTCATCTCGACGGTGTTAATTCCTGGAGATGCTGCACCCAAACTCATTAAAAAAGCGTATTTAGCTATGATGCAAAAAGGTTCAGTTATTGTCGACGTCGCCATCGATCAAGGTGGAAGTAC
>JAURLC010000040.1 GCA_030831415.1 Bacillota bacterium
GACGAACTATAAAGTTGATTTAGAAGAATATTTTGTTCCCAAAGGAACCAATATTCCTGAAGCGATTGCCAGCCGTCCATTATTAACACCGTTTGGATCAAAAGATTTATCGGCGATTATTAAAGAAGTCTTTGCCCGTTATGGGACATCGCAAACGTCCGTCATTCTCGATAAGATGAAAGACCAAGGGTTTGAATTTGCAACTGTTTCAGGGTTAACTGTCGCCTTGTCGGATATTGTCAAACTTGAAAACAAACAAGAAATTATTGCCGAAGGTGACCGTCGCGTCGATGAAATTACCGACCAATTTAGCCAAGGGTTATTAACCGATGAAGAACGTTATAACTTAATCGTTCAAATTTGGAAAGAAGATGTTCAAAAGAAAATCGCCACCTCCGTTATGGATTTAATGGCGAACAAAAACGACAATCCGCTTAACATCATCTTTAACTCCGGTGCCCGTGGTAAAGCGTCTAACTTTAACCAGCTCATTGGGTATCGTGGTTTAATGTCCAAACCAAACGGTAAGTATATCGAATTACCGATTCGATCCTCCTTCCGTGAAGGCTTATCGATTTCCGAATTCTTTATCGCCACTCACGGTGCGCGTAAGGTCGGTGCTGATACAGCCTTAAAAACAGCAGACTCTGGGTACTTAACGCGTAAGCTTGTTGACGTCTCGCAAGATGTGATCATTCGTGAAGCGGACTGTGGTACCGATCATGGTACGAATGTGTACGATATTCGTGACACATCTCGTGATACGGTCATCACTCCATTATTCAGCCGCCTTTTAGGTCGTTTCCCTGTCCGTGATGTTGTCAATCCTACAACCGGTGAAGTACTTGTGAGTTCATCGAAAATGATGGATGAAAAAGATGCCAAACTCATTGTGGATGCAGGGGTTACCGACGTTGAAATTCGTTCGGTTCTTGGCTGTGAAACCAAGGGTGGTATTTGCCAAAAATGTTATGGTCGTAACCTTGCCAATGGTCGTCTCGTTGACCTCGGTGAAGCGGTTGGGATTATGGCTGCTCAATCGATTGGGGAACCGGGAACTCAGCTGACGATGCGTACGTTCCACGAAGGGGGTGTTGCAGGTCGTAACATTACCGACGGGTTACCACGTGTCGGTGAAATCTTTGAATCACGTCGTCCTAAAGGGGAAGCGGTTATCGCATCCATATCGGGTACGGTGATGAATGTTCAAGAACTCAATGGTCGTTACCAAGTCACCATTCGAAATGACAAAGATGAATTGACGTATGATACGCCATTTGGCGCACGCTTACGTGTGAAAGTTGATCAAGAAATTACCGCGGGTGCGAAAATTTCAGAAGGGGCCATTTATCCCAAAGATTTACTCAAATTTGCCGATATGAACGCCGTTCAAAAATACATCATTAAAGAAGTTCAAAAGGTGTATCAATCCAACGGTGCAAGTATTGCGGATAAACATATTGAAGTCATCATTCGACAAATGACTCGTAAGATCCTCATTATTGATGGAGGAGATACGGATATGCTGACTGGGTCAAAAGTGGATATTACCACCTTTACTGAAAAGAATGAGGTTGCCTTGTTATCTGGGAAAACCCCTGCTGTTGGTGTCCCCCGATTACTCGGGATTACCAAAGCGGCGTTAGAAACCGAATCCTTCCTCTCTGCCGCCAGTTTTCAAGAAACAACCAAAGTCTTAACTGATGCGGCCATTCGTGGAAAAACCGATACGTTACACGGTTTGAAAGAAAACGTCATTACCGGAAAACTTATTCCTGCGGGTCGAGGGTTACTCGATGCGGCGACACAAGCCGAACGTGTAGAAGATTTCTCGGTTGAAGAATCGATGCGTCGTATTAAAGCCAACTATCGTTCCAGTGATGAACAATGGATGGAAAAATTCGACGATTTCTTAGACGATTAATCGTTCAGTTCCAAGCATGTAAAGAGGGAGATGACTCCCTCTTTTTTGTTGGAATTTGATACAATACACATATGTTTAAAACTATACTTTCATGGTTCATACTCGTGACAATGATGCTTGCTTCTTCATTGCCCTCTTCAACCTACACACCTACGGCATATGCGTTAGATTATCGTACGATTCGAACGTATGAAGGGTATCGAACGTCGACCCCATCGATGGGGGAGGTGCCTGTATTGGTCATTCCTGTTTCTTTCTCGGATTACTCGTGTGATCAACTTGAAAATGGATGTGAAGGAACAAAAGAGGACATTCATACTGCTTTTTTTGGTCAAGAAGAAGATTTACGATGGCATTCGGTTGCTTCGTTTTATCATGCGTCAAGTTATGGTCAAGTAACGTTATCGGGTACGGTCAGTGATTGGTATACGCCTTCGATTAGCGCGGTTGAATTATCGAATAACTCAGGATTGCTCAATAGTCGTCTCACACTACCTGCCTTGCAATGGTATAAAGACACGTATAACACAACAGGACAAGAATTTGATTCTGATCAAGACGGGTATATTGATGCGGTTTATTTTGTGTATTCCGTTGAATTTGATCCAAAAGACGAAGCCTTTGGTGAACAAAAGGATGTGTTTTGGGCGTTTGTATCGTACATTGGTGGACTTGCGAATGCATCTTCACCGACCATGTTTCATTATGGGTGGAGTAGTTATAAGTTTTTGTATAACGATGGAATCATTCAACGAAGTGAGAATGGGAAATTTCTTTTTGATGAGGATTCAAATCCTTTATTTGAACCCTATCGCGATGAAGAAGGAAGATTAAAAGTGAATGCTCATGTCTTTATCCATGAATTTGGTCACTTATTCGGTCTTGAAGATTATTATTCTTATGACCGATCCAAAGGGGACTGGGGTGCATTAGGTGCGTTGGATATGATGGATTATAATGTCGGTGACCATCATCCGTATTCCAAAAGTGTGTTAGGGTGGACGTATCCGACCATCCTTACGGATTCGGTGACATTAACGTTATCCCCTTTCCAAGAGGAAGGTCAATTTGTGCTCTTAACGCCACAGTACAATGAAACCATGTTAGATGAATATTTACTCTTGGAGTTTTATACACCCACTGGTTTACATGCAAAGGACGCTTCTGAGCCTTATGCTGGTCGTTATCCTCGACAATTTTCAATTCCAGGCATCAAAGTTACCCATGTTGATGCACGCGTTGCTGAGTATCGTTTTATTGACAATCGATGGCAATTTACAGGTTATGTGACTGAAGCTCCTCAACAAAATGGGATTCGTTATGACTTAGCTCATTCCAATACCGCTTCACGAAGTTTAAATCCTAATTTTAAATTGCTTCACTTGCTTGAATCTTCAGGTAACAATACCTTTATAAACGGTGGCTATGCAACGGATGCGACGTTATTTGGTGTAGGGGATGGTTTGGCTGATTACACGTTTAATAGTGGAATTCAACTAGGTTTTCGTTTTGAAGTTATCTCGATTTCTGAGACAGAAGTAGTCATTCAATTTACTCGTGTATAATTATGGTTGCAATTTTCCCACTGCTTCCTTATAATCGTAAGCGTGTCGACTTTAGCCCGAAAAGGGCTTTTTAAAAAGGTCGAATTTATACACCCGGTATTGTGTATCAATACCTAAAAAGGAGAACCTATGCCAACAATTAGTCAGCTCGTTCGTAAAGGTCGGCAAAGTCCGGTCTACAAATCCAAATCCCCTGCTTTAGGGAAACGTTGGAATTCATTAGCCAAGCGTAGCTTAGATCAAGCTTCTGCTCAAAAACGAGGTGTTTGCACCCGTGTCGGTACGATGACCCCAAAAAAACCAAACTCTGCCTTACGTAAGTATGCGCGTGTCCGTTTATCCAATGGGTTTGAAGTCACCGCCTACATCGGTGGAGAAGGTCACAACTTACAAGAACATAGCACCGTGTTAATTCGTGGTGGTCGTGTCCCAGATTTACCAGGGGTTCGTTACCACATCGTGCGTGGTACTTTGGATACCGCTGGTATTGAAAAACGTCGTCAAGGCCGTAGCTTATATGGAACGAAACGTCCTAAAAAAGCTGCGAAAGCCGGTTAAGGAAAAAGGAGAATCATCATATGCCACGAAAAGGTAGTGTTGCAAAACGAGACGTTTTGCCAGATCCATTGTATAACTCAAAGTTAGTCACACGTTTGATTAACAAAATCATGCTTGATGGAAAACGCGGTATCGCACAAAACATCTTGTATCACGCATTTAAAAAAATTGAAGAAAAATCAGGAAAACCTGCGATGGATGTCTTTGCTACGGCCATGGATAACATCATGCCAGAAGTTGAACTCAAAGCCCGCCGTGTGGGTGCCAGTAACTATCAAGTTCCTATCGAAGTCACCGGTGCACGTAAAACGACATTAGGCCTTCGTTGGCTTGTTTCATATGCACGTCTACGTAATGAAAAAACCATGGAAGATAAATTAGCGAATGAAATTATTGATGCAGCCAACAATTCAGGTGCATCCGTGAAGAAACGCGAAGATACAGTGAAAATGGCTGAAGCTAACAAAGCATACGCCCATTATCGTTGGTAATAAGGAGAGAATATGTCAGAACGAAAATACGACTTTGATCATACCCGTAACATCGGGATCATGGCGCATATTGACGCGGGTAAAACGACGACGACGGAACGTATTCTTTATTACACCGGTCGTATTCACA
>JAURLC010000041.1 GCA_030831415.1 Bacillota bacterium
CGTCCTTATATTCAAAATTATAATGAAGGTGGATCCTATGGACACGTTCGATGTCGAATTGGAGGTCGATCGAGTAGCCATAGGATCCGATACGAATCCACCTTAATGAAGGTGGGAAATTGAAACGTTATTCAGTCGTTGTGACTTTTTTTGTTTCTTTTTCAGAGGGGTCTTTGTAGTAATGGAAGAAAAGCATGACTAAACCAAAGCATACATAACCAATGGATACCGGATTTATCGTGTCGAAACTTGTGGGGAATCCAATGCTTGCAGCATGAATAAACCCAAAGAAGGATAAACCGGCAGCGACGAAGGAATAAACCGCAGCGCGAAGGAATTTTTTATCAATAATATAAATGCCAATCGCACCAATGAGCATCCCAACAAGAATGTCACCACCCGATAAACGTTGCCATCCTAATAACGGGACCCCGTTATTGGCTAAGGCTGTATAATCGATCGCAGCACCGACAGCCCCTAACGCAGACGTCACTTTTAAGGTAACGAAACCTGCGATTAACGGAATGAAGGATAAGGCGACAGCAGGGAAGTGTTTCTTTTCCGTAACCGCAAACGCTTGTGCAGTAATGACCATACCAATGTAAACAAGAATCGGTAAAAGAGCCACTAATGGAATCACACTTAAGACTAAGTTAAGTAAACCGGTGAAGGCGAGAACAAGAATCGAAACCCCAGTTAACCAAGAATAACCAATACGGGCACCGGTGGATTTCCATCCTGGGTGACCAATATAAATGATGGTCGGGAAGGGTGAACCGAGTAACGAACCTGCTAAGGTGGCTAACCCAGGAACGAGCATGGATTTGGTGACGGGATAGTGTTCACCTTCTGCGGCAGCGGATTCTAAGTTGTCTAAGGATTCTAAGAAATCATAAATAGCTAATGGAATAGCAGCCGGTAAGAACGGTGCAATATAACCAAAACCAGCGACTAAGAAACCAAATTGTGGCAAAGGAATATTTAAACCAATCGTCGTAAATGCATCCCCTACTTTGGTGGGATCCATATAGCCCGTAACCCAGGCTAATAGGGTACCAACAATAATGGCAAACGCACCTGCAGGAAGTTTAAATGGGAGTTTCTTTAAGGCAAACCAGCCTCCTAATACAATGGCAAATGACGTCATACCAATGTAAGGCGTGGTGAACATTTCCCCGGCAGGGTTCATCGAAATATAGGTGATCGCTAACCCGGCTAACGCGCCTAAGAGGGCCGTACGGGGTAAGTACTTATTAATGAACGGACCGATAAATGCCCCGGCAGTCATGATCAACCCTTGAATAAGGTTCCAAACAACCCCTGCGGCTAAAGCATCTTCCCATTCAGCACCGCCTAAACGGACCACAAGAATGACCCCAAAGGCGACAGCAAAATAATGCGGAACGGATAATCCATATGGCATTGCTGTCACATTAGGATTATTTGTCTTTTTAGCCAATTGCATGGCGAAGTAGGCTAATGCAAGACCCCCGGCAGAAACAGCAATCGCTGTCCCAGGAACGACAATACCAAAGACCAGACTTGTGGGCATTCCTATTAATAGAAGTAACCCAATAGCGGCTAAGAAATTCGTCAAGACGTTTGAGAACAGTCCAAAGTAACCATTTAAGTCACCTTTGACCCACCACTTTGCAGAGGTTTGTTGTTGAGCCATGTAAATTTTCCTCCTTTACTTTAAGCTCTTAAGAAATGCATTGGCGGATGTTGTCCAACCAAAGATTCCACCTTGTTGATTGACCATACGAATCGCCGCTTCTTGATCACGAGGATCAAACGCAGCGGTTCCGTCTTCTAACATTAAACATTCGTAACCACGGTCATTGGCTTCACGAATGGTGGTGTGAACACACACATGGGTGGTAACACCACAAACGATAAGGGATTCAATCCCTTTCTTTTTTAAAATAGATTGCAAACGTGTTTTATAAAAAGCACCTTTTCCGGGTTTATCGATGACGATTTCACCTTTCATCGGTTGTAATTCATCGACGATATCATGACCATATTCGCCACGAACGAGTATGCGACCCATGGGACCTTTTTTCCCAATTGAATCACTTCGACGTAATTTTGCGGGTTCTAAGTCTGATAAATCAGGCTTGTGACCTTCGCGTGTATGGATAATTGTCATATGATGTTTTCGTGCTTCTTCTAATACTTTTTGTACGGTAGGGATAATCGATTTGGTTGGAGTAATATCATTTCCTAACGCTTCTCCAAAACCACCCGGGGCACAAAAATCACGTTGCATATCAATGATGACTAGCGCCGTTTTGTTTGGATCATAATCAAACTCGAACGGTTTTGCATCGACGACATTTTTACGCATGATTTGGCTTTCCTCCTTTCTTGGTTAGTTTGTCAAACAGACCTACGTGGTATCCGATTAAGAGGATACCTACTAACACATAACCGAGGGTCATTCCAGGATTGGGTAATAAGCCAACCGACGTGGTGGAATGAATCACGCCAAAGACCGTTAAAAATGCAGCGATAAACGAAGTAATCGCTGCATGCATAAATTTCTTATCAATAATAAACGCGGTAATCGATCCTAAAATCATCCCCACCACAATCGCACCAGCCCCTAATGCGGCAGCTCCTAAATAATTAATCCCTGCATCCGTTAACACTTGATTGCCAACGGTGAGCGCATCGGTTCCTGCTGCTCCTAACGCGGTATCCATTGCATGTTGTGTCCATTCTGATAACCATGGAATCATGGCAATGACTGCGGCGGGTGCATACTTGAGATCAGAGGATGTAAACGCTTGAGTAGTAATTACGACACCAATATAAAGCAAAATGGGATATAAAGCCGGTAAAGGAACGATGTTTAATAGCACAGGGACAATCCCTAAACTTGTCATGAGTAAGACACCAAATCCTGTGGCGGCAGCATACCCTACACGAGCACCCGCTTCTTTCCATCCGGGATGTCCTATGAAGACGGCCGTAGGGAATGGTGATCCAAACGCGACCCCGATTAGTGAGGTCAAACCATCCGCTGCAAGGGCTTCACGTGTGCTGTAATCATCCCCTGCAGCTGCAGCGGATTCGACATTATCAATCGTTTCTAAAAAGTTGTAGATGCCAAGAGGAATAGCTGCAATAATAACAGGTGCAACGGATTCTAACCCTGTTTGATTAAAGAGTTCATCTATTGCGAGCTGAGGAAGATAAACCCCCAAGTTTGAAAAAGAATTGAATAAGGCATCCAAAGACATGTAGCCACTAATCCAGCCAATGATAACGCCCAAAATAATCGCCACTAGTCCGACAGGGAGATTAAAAGGCATTCTGATTTTGCCAATGAAACCAAGCAAGACAACCGCAAGTGAAATTAAACCAATGTAAGGTACATAAAAAACACTAAAAGCAGGATTGAGCGCGATATAGGTTATCGATACACCTGCTAACGCCCCAAGCATGGCAGATCGTGGTAACAGTTTGCGAATTTGCATCCCTATACCTACACCGAGAATTTCTATAAGACCTTCGACTGCTGCCCAAATTAAACCAGCAGACCAGGCAAGGGTGGCATCATTGGTTGTCCAGTAAACAGGACCAATGACGGCAAAAACAATTAAAAACATATGGGGGACACTGGATCCCGAGGGTAAGGCCGTGACATCCGTTCGTCCGGTTTTCTTTGCCAAACGATATGCCATCCATGTGTAATAAAGGCTTGCCAAGAAGATTGATAATCCTACCGCAGGCAAAATCCGACCGTACACAAATGCATCTGGTAAACCTACAACAAAACTTAACAAGACTGCCATCGTAAGGATGTTTGTTAAATTATTCGTAAACAATCCAAAGAAACCATTCCAATCACTCTTGATCCATAGTTTCATGTGTAAGACCTCCGTATAAACTATCATAGTTTGAAATGTAAGCGATTACATTATTAAAAATAAACAATTAAAATATTATTCTATTGTTATATAATGACATTACGATGATTACCTTAAACCAACTTCTTCAACGGCATATCTTTGATCAATTTGATTTATTAACCGCAAAACATGCCCTAGAAAGAGAAGTAAAACATATCTCCCTTCTAGAAACTCCGGATTTTAAAAAGTATCTTATTCCCAAATCATTAATTCTCACCACACTTTATCCCATTAAAAGTGATGTCAGCTTGTTTGAAAATTTACTGGACGTCCTTCTCGATAAGGATGTTTCAGGATTAGTCATTAAATTAAAACGTTATGTAGATGTCATCCCACCTTCCATACTTGAACGTGCCGAAAAACTAGGTTTACCTATCATTAGTTTGACATATGACGCAAATCTTTCCACCTTGTCCTCTCGTATTTTGAATGAAATTGCCTTAGACAGTTTACGTTCTTTATCGTCCTCTTCCATGTATTTAGATTGGGTTCAACGCTTAGATGAAGATCCATCGATTGAAACCATTCTTGCACTGAAAAAACAAATGAATGATGTCACCTTTTCTATTTTTGATCATGATAAAAACGAACGCTACGATGCTTCTCCAGAATGGAGTGACTTTGCTGAAAAAATATTTTTCGAAGCTGAATTCTACAACAAAATGGATGATTTTTTTGTGGTGAAAGACGTAATTCATTTATCCAATAAGCATTTATTTACCGTGATCCTTTATTCCAAAGAAGATCAGCAAGGCCTGCTTTATTACTATTCCGAAATGATTAAAATGATGCTTGTTTTTCTTTATCAACGAAAACAAGAACAATCTTTGCAACAAAACCAATTTCTACTCGAACTCATTTCAAGTTCACATATCCTTGAAGGAAGGGAACAAGAATTTAAGAAAAAAATAGAGCTTTATCACTGGGATGTTCATTTTCCGTTAACCATGGTTTTAGTCCATTTAGAACTTTCCAATTCAAAAAAATATGACGTAAAAATTGAATCAATCCGCCAAATTTTCATGAATCATTTTAATTTTGAAAAAAAACAAATTCGATACTTACAATTGAATCAAAATATCGTTTTTTTATTTTCCCAACCGGTAGGAATTTCTATTGAACTTAAGCTCCGTCATATTATTAGTGAGTTTGAGAAATTTAATCAAGGTCAGTGGATGAAAATAGCCTATACAGAAAAACTAGAATCCTTAGCCGCCATTTCGAAGTCTTATGCCACTTTACTTCGAGGGATGACCTTAATCTTAGAACATCGTACACGTGAAAAAATATTCAATGATCAATCGGTGAAAATGCTTGGGTTGCTCTCCAATATTTCTCAAGCAGATTTACAAGACTATGTTCAAACCTCTCTTCATGAAGTACTCCAATATGAAAAAAAACACGGTGTCCCTCTTCTTGACACCATGTATGCCTTAATCAATCATCAATTTAACTTAAAAACAACCGCCGAAGAATTATTTATTCATTACAATACTCTCCGTCACCGTATTCAAATTCTTGAAAACTTGGGATTTGCACGGAAAGATTTAAAGAATAACCACTTTGATTTAATCTTCGCAATTTACCTTGCGAAGAATTTAAGTCTTTAATTTTATTCGCGATTTTTTACTGGTAATATCGTGAATAAAGCATATAATTACGTGTTGTTAACGCACAATGATTTTCTTAAAACACTTTCGTGAATATTATGTGAAATATAGCCTTGCCTTTGTCCTCGGTATCGTCATTTTACTTGCAGTGGATTGGTTTCAACTCGATATTCCACGGATTATTCGCACTATTATTGATGGAGTTGAATCCCAAACGATTACCTCCCTTTCACAAATTGAAAGTTCACTCATTCATATTTCAATCATTGTCCTAGGTGTAACCGTAGGTCGATTTTTGTGGCGTTATTTTTTCTATGGAACCTCGCATCGAATTGTTGAAAACCTTCAGCAAACCATGTTTCACCATTTAAGTTCACTGGATCAGCCTTTCTACACCAACCAAAAAGTCGGTGGCTTAATGGCCTATTTTACGAACGATCTCAATAGTATTCGAGATGTGTTCGGCTTTGGATTGCTCATGCTCATCGATGGCTTAGCGTTAGGAAGTTTTGTTTTGTATCGCATGATTAACTTACAACCTCTTATGACTTTACTTGCTTTTATCCCCATTGCGTTAATGGGGATTCTTGTTTTCTTCCTTGAGAAGAAAATTGAAGCAAAAGCAAAAAAACGATCAGAATCGTTTGAAGCTTTATCCGACTTTACCCAAGAATCCTTTTCAGGCATGACCGTGATCAAAGCGTATGTTCGTGAACTTGCGCAGTCCTTCTCTTTTAAGAAAAAGTCTCTCGATGTATATGATAAAACCATAGATAATGTTCGCTACAACATTTTAGTGAACGTGCTCATCGATACGATGATTACACTCGTCATTTTATCGATCATTAGTTTTGGCTCAATCCTTATTGCGTATGGAAGCTTATCTTCTGGTGAACTAACCGAATATATTAGTTATTTTTTTACTTTACTTTGGCCAGTCTTTGCGATTGCAGGGTTTCTTAATACCAATGCTCAAGCTCAAGCCTCTGCAAAGCGGATTCATGCCTTGCTTGAGACGACGTCCTTACTCAAAACCTCGATGGAAGGGAGTGATGTTAAACCTCTTCAAGGAAAAATCACCGCAAAAAATCTCACCTTTCAATACCCTGATGGAACCTCGCCTGTGTTAAAAAATGTCTCATTTACGATTATGCCAGGTGAACGGGTGGGGATACTTGGTCGAACCGGAAGTGGAAAATCAAGTTTAATTGAACTCTTTCTTCATTTATTTGATGTTGC
>JAURLC010000042.1 GCA_030831415.1 Bacillota bacterium
AACTTCAAGGGTCGATTTTAACGAATAAATACGCGGAAGGCTTCCCCGGTAAGCGATATTATGGGGGTTGCCAAGAAGTCGATAAAATCGAACAACTTGCCATTGATTTAGCTAAGCAAGTGTATGGATGTCAATTTGCCAATGTACAACCCCACTCGGGATCATCGGCAAACTTTATCGTCTATAGTGCCTTACTTCAACCTGGCGATACGATCATGGCCTTAGGTCTCAATGAAGGTGGTCATTTAACCCATGGTTCCAGTGTCAATTTTTCCGGTAAATTGTATCGTTTTGTTCATTATGGTTTGTTACCTAATGGGTATTTAGATTATGAAGGCATGATAGCCTTAGCCAAAAAAGAAAAACCTAAACTCATTGTCGCGGGTTTTTCAAGTTATCCTTATCTCACCGATTATGCAAAATTTAAAGAAGCAGCCGAGGAAGTTGGGGCCATACTCCTTGTCGATATGGCGCATATCTCGGGTTTAGTAGCTGGTGGTGTTCATCCTTCGCCTTTTCCATATGCGGATATTGTCACTTCAACCACGCATAAAACCATTCGTGGACCTCGAGGTGGAATGATATTAACGAACGATGAAACCTTATTTAAAAAATTGAACTCGGCAACGTTTCCCGGTGCACAAGGGGGACCTTTAGTTCATGTTATTGCCGGAAAAGCACAAGCGTTTGCTGAAGCGTTAACACCCAGTTTTCAACAATACGCCAAACAAATAGTTCTCAATACCAAAGCCTGCCAAGAAGAATTCGCCAAACTTGGTGCGGTCGTTTCGGGAACGGATACACATTTGTTTTTATTGGATACGAAACAAACCTTCGGGTTAAAAGGCGTAGAAGCGCAAAATAAACTCGATGACATTGGTGTGACGTTAAATAAAAATATGTTACCCAATGATACAGAATCGCCTCAACAAACGTCAGGCGTACGTATTGGTTTTGCTGCATTAACAACCCGAGGAATTACTGAAGAAGTGTCTAAAGATGTCGCACGCCTTATTTATCGATATTTAAAAGGGGACATATCGATGGAATTAGCGAAGGACATTGTTTGTCGTATTGTCAGTCAACTCATCCCCTTAGGGGAGATTTAAATGAAACTACCACGTTGGTTAAAACTTACCATGTATTTCATGGCAGATTTTTTTGCGTTTTTTACCGTTTGGTCGGTTATCTTACTAAACGATGGACATTTTCTTCAGGAATTTTCCATCATTTTGATTGCAGGATTGGTTCAACTTTTCGTTATGTTTTTATTGAGGTTTTACAAAATTATTACGATTCATTTTGGGTTATTGGATGCGGTTAAATTGTTATTATTTGGTTTCTTATTTAATGGAATCTTTGTGAGTATTTATACTTTCCTTGGCCATGATTTGTCATTACTTGAAATATTATTTGCCCTTGGTTCATTGCCGTTTGTTCTTGTTACCCTGCGTGCATCAAGACGCATTCTTGCACTGTGGTTGCATATCAAAGGTAAAGTTAACGGAAAGCGTTTGAGAACGCTTGTCATAGGAGCAGGGTCTGCTGGAAAACTAATTATTGATGAAATGCGAACGAATTTAAGTTTGAATTCAAAAGTCGTGCTCGTGATGGATGATGATCATGAAAAAATAGGTCGTTCTTTTTTAGGAATACCGGTGAAAGGGCCTCTCACCGATATCAGTCAGTTGATTCAAAACTACCATATTCAACAAGTCGTGATTGCAATTGGTAAAATTACACGCATTCGATTGTTTGAAATTTTACGCCTTCTTGAAAAAGACAATGTCAAAATTCGCCGACTTCCACTCATGGAAGAACTCGAAAAAGGGCAACAAATGAAGATAAAAGATGTCTCAGTGAATGAATTGCTTGGTCGGGATGTTATTCCTTTAATCAATGATGAAATCGAAGCATTTATTCGCGATCAAGTTGTCCTTGTTACAGGTGCTGGTGGTTCCATTGGTAGTGAATTGGTACGACAAATTTTTCAATATGAACCGAAAGCACTTATTCTCATTGATCTTTATGAAAATGGCGTTTATGAGGTGCAACAAGAACTTGCGAAATTGAACAGACATCGTGAAAACTCTATTCCGATTCACGTTCAAATTGGGTCAACTTACAATTATGATCGAATGAAGACCGTGTTCAACGCGTATAAACCAAACCTTGTTTTCCATGCTGCAGCGTATAAACATGTTCCGTTGATGGAGGATTCCCCTCAAGAAGCCGTCCGTACAAACGTTTTAGGTACGTATAATATCGCCAAATTAGCCTTAGAATTTACGGTTAAGAAAATGGTGTTAGTCTCAACGGATAAAGCCGTTCGTCCCACCAATGTGATGGGGGCAACGAAGTATTATGCAGAAGCGATTATTCGATATTTTTCCCAACAAAATAACACCACCTCTTATAGCGCAGTTCGCTTTGGAAACGTTTTAGCAAGTAACGGGAGTGTTATTCCATTATTTAAAAAACAAATTGAAGCAGGTGGTCCGGTTACCGTGACGCACAAAGACATTACACGTTACTTTATGACCATCCCAGAGGCCGTTGGGCTCATTCTTCAATCAAGCGTCTATGCATCAGGAGGAGAAATCTTTGTCCTCGACATGGGTCAACCTGTAAAAATTGTCGATTTAGCAGAAAAAATGATTCGTCAATCCGGTTATGTCCCTTATGAAGAAATAAATATTGAGTTCACAGGATTGAGGCCAGGAGAAAAGATGTATGAAGAGCTTTTACTCGATCCCAAAAAGAATGTGAAGACTCCCTATGAAAAAATCTTTATCGAACAAACGAAGAAACTAACCTTTGATCAAGGTTTGTATGAGAAATTACTCACCTTAGCTCAAAACAATGATTCAAACTTAGTAAAAGAACTTTTTGAGCAAATCAATGAAAATAGCTACAATAGAAAGAATGGGGATTAAACATGAAAGAATTTGTAAATAAGACATTATTGATTACAGGTGGAACGGGTTCGTTTGGAAATGCTGTTATGAAACGTTTTTTAGAAACCGATATTAAAGAAATACGTATTTTTTCTCGGGATGAAAAGAAGCAAGAAGATATGCGACGTTCATACAAAAACCCTAAAATAAAATTTTATATTGGCGATGTTCGTCAAGAAGGTAGTTTAAATGATGCCATGGTAGGCGTTGATTTTGTATTCCATGCTGCTGCCTTAAAACAAGTTCCTTCTTGTGAATTTTTTCCCATTGAAGCTGTCAAAACCAATATATTAGGAACGGAAAATGTTTTAAATGCTGCTGTTAAGGCAGGTGTAAAGAAAGTTATATGTTTATCCACCGATAAAGCGGTTTATCCCATTAATGCGATGGGTATATCGAAAGCTTTAATGGAGAAAGTGTTTATTGCAAAAGCTCGTACGATTGACCCATCTGTTACCTTGATTTCTGGAACACGATACGGAAATGTCATGGCCTCACGTGGGAGTGTCATTCCGTTGTTTATTGATCAAATCAAAGCCGGACTACCACTGACCGTAACCGATCCTAATATGACACGCTTTTTAATGTCATTGGATGAAGCTGTAGAACTTGTTTTGCATGGTTTTCTTCACGCTAAACAAGGCGATATTATGGTGCAAAAATCTCCCGCATCGACAGTGGAAGACTTAGCCAAAGCCTTGTTAGAAGTGTTTGGTGCGAAGAACCCAATATCGGTCATCGGAACCCGCCATGGCGAGAAACTTTTCGAAACACTCCTTTCAAAAGAGGAATATGCCGTTGCTCAAGATATGGGTAATTATTTCCGTGTTCCTGCTGATCATCGTGACTTAAATTATGACGTGTATGTGTCCGATGGTTCGGTAAAGCTATCGAGTTTAGAAGAATATAATTCTCATAACACAACGCGCTTAAATGTTGCTCAAATAAAAGAAAAACTATTAGAATTACCAGAAGTCCAAGAAGCACTCATGCAATGGAAAAAAACAATAAAATAGTCATCACCGGTTCCAAAGGTTTTGTAGGGAAAAATCTTTTGGTTACGCTTATCAGTCAAGGCTATTCCAATGTTGTTGAAATTGATCGAAATAGTGATGATTCCGCTTTGGAACGTGCTATTGATGGTGCGAAATGGATTTTTCATCTTGCGGGCGTGAATCGTCCTCAAGTAGTTGAAGAATTCCAAGAAGGAAACTTTGGTTTTACAAACAAGTTATTACGTTTACTCAAACAAAAAAATACACAAGCTTCCATTGTTGTTTCATCCACCATTCAAGTTTTACAAGATAATCCATATGGAAAAAGTAAATTAGCGGCCGAAGCATTACTCCTTATCCATCAAAAAGAAACCAAACAACCCATTTACATTTACCGCTTAGTAAATGTTTTTGGAAAGTGGGCAAAACCTAACTACAATAGCGTTGTGGCAACTTTTTGTCATCGCATTGCAAGACAAGAAGCGATTACCATTCATGATCCTACCTCACCGATACGAATGGTGTATATCGATGATGTCGTTCGTGAGTTCATCGATTGTATGAGCAGTAGACCTTCATCAAAAGGACCTTATTATGAAGTCAAACCTGAGTACAATATAACGGTAGGATTGTTGGCACAAACCATCCAATCCTTTGCTTCTAACCGCACACAATTATTCCTAGAAAGACAAGCAGATCCACTTACCAAAAAACTGTATGCAACCTATTTAAGTTATCTTCAAGAAAATCAATTTTCCTACGATTTAACGATGCATAAAGATCACCGCGGTTCCTACACAGAACTCTTAAAATCATTAACAGATGGTCAAATATCCGTGAATATTACTAAGCCTGGTATTACAAAAGGGAATCATTATCACCATACAAAGAATGAAAAATTTATTGTCGTATCGGGTCTTGCATCGATTAAATTTCGAAAGGTAGGGTCCTTTGAAGTAATTGAATATCTAACCAAAGGTGAAAAACTTCAAGTGGTCGATATACCACCAGGATATACACATAATATTACAAATATAGGTGAACAAGATTTAGTGACGATTATGTGGGCTTCTGAATTTTTTGATCCAAACAATCCGGATACTTACCCAATGGAGGTTGAAGTAAAATGAAAAAATTACACGTGATGACGGTGGTTGGTACTCGACCTGAAATCATACGTTTGTCTGAAGTTATCAAAGCACTCGATCGATATTCGGATGTGTTCCAACATACCCTAGTTCACACCGGTCAAAATTATGATTACGAACTAAATGGAATCTTTTTTGAAGATTTAGGACTGAGAAAACCAGACGTTTTTTTAGAAGCTGCTGCACCGACTGCACTCGGAACGATTGGTCAGATTCTCATCAAAATAGAAGCAATCTTGAATCAATTTCAACCG
>JAURLC010000043.1 GCA_030831415.1 Bacillota bacterium
TGCTGGTGCCGACGATAGGAATCGAACCTACAACCTACTGATTACGATTCAGTTGCTCTGCCAGATTGAGCTACGTCGGCAACAATTCCTTAGAATCAGCAATTAAAATAATAGCGAATCTCTATTTTATAATCAAGTCTTAACGATTTTGAAGTCGATTTTTCAATACTTTGGATCGAACAAACTCCTCTCTTTCCTTTTCTTCTAAGACATTTTGAATGTAATGATAGGTTTCTTCATATTCAGGAATAACGATATTTTTTAAAGCATTGGCGCGTTTTTGAGTCTTCACAATTTCATTTGCCAACCGATAGCAAGCAGAGTCAACCTCTGAAAGTTCTAAAATAAACCGACGGACTTCCAAGAACATTTGATACGCAAAGTCAAATTTTGTATTCGTGGAACTAATGCCATATGCCAATTCAACGGGCACTTCATGATAATAAATCTTAGGAATATCAACTCCCATGACACTTCGATATGTAATCGAAATTCCATTATCAATCGGTATCGCTTTAGTAATATCGGTGATCACCCCTAGGGTAATATTGGCTTCTTGTAATGCACTATAGGCTTTTGCAAAAACTGTTGATATTTTTTTCCGAACATCACGAACTTTGTTTAAAAGCAACGTCATTTCTCGAATAAGGACTACTCTTTTTTTGTCCATTAAGTCATAACCTGTTTTGGCAAGGATGATGGACTTTTTTAGTTGTAATAAATTCCCTTTAGTTGGAATCATCACTTTCATGCTTTTGTTCCTTGTTCCTTGGGATCAAGTTGAAAGCGAAGCATGGCTTTTCGAGGTTCGTAATACGTATTAATCATGTCTTCTGGAACGCGATTTAATTCATCTCGAGGTAACAAGGACAATAAATTCCAGCTCAAATCAAGTGTTTCTAGCATCGAGCGATTGGTTGAAGCCCCTTGATCAATAAAATGATTTTCAAACAACAGACCAAATTGCAAATATTGCTGATCGACTGGACTTAATTCATCTTCACCGATGACACTAGCTAAACTGCGTAAATCTAACACTTTTGCATAACTAGCAAAAAGTTGGTTGGAAACCGAAGAATGATCTTTGCGTGTATAGCCATCCCCAATGCCGTCTTTCATTAATCGTGATAATGATGGAAGAATGCCTACTGGAGGGAATAAATGCCGTTGATGTAAGTCACGATCTAACACAATTTGACCTTCGGTAATATACCCTGTCAAATCCGGAATAGGGTGCGTAATATCATCATTAGGCATCGTTAAAACAGGGATTTGGGTGACCGAACCTTCTATCCCTTTCACAATCCCTGCACGTTCATATAAACTTGCTAAATCAGAATATAAGTATCCAGGAAAGCCTTTGCGACCAGGAATTTCTTCTTTGCTACTTGAGAATTCTCGTAATGCTTCAGCATAAGCAGTCATATCCGTCATGATGACAAGGACGTGCATGTGAAGATCAAAGGCTAGATACTCAGCGGCCGTTAATGCACATCGTGGGGTTAACAACCGTTCAATAATAGGATCGTTTGCCAAATTAGAAAACATGACAACACGGTCCATAACATTGGCTTCAAAAAAAGACTTTTTAAAAAATTCAGCCACATCATTTTTTACGCCCATGGCAGCAAAAACGATACAAAAATTATTTTTATCTTTGTCAGAAATCGATGCTTGTTTCACAATTTGAGCGGCTAGTTCATTATGTGGTAAACCAGAACCAGAAAAAATAGGAAGTTTTTGACCACGTATTAAGGTGATTAAACCATCAATGGAACTAATCCCGGTATTAATGTAGTTTCGTGGATATTCACGCATCACTGGATTCAGTGGCGATCCATTGATATCTCGTTTTGAATTGACATAAATGGGCCCTAACCCATCAATTGGTTTTCCTGAACCATCAAAAATTCTTCCTAGGATGTCAGGAGATAAAGGCAATTCAAGTGGGTGACCTAAAAACGTAGTTTTGGTATTGTTTAAGGCAATACCATCCGTGCCTTCAAATACTTGAATCGCGACGTGTTTGCCACGAATTTCAACGACGCGACCTTGTCGGATAGACCCATTGGTAAGTTCAATTTCAACGAGATCCTCATTTGCAACATTTTCAATGCCATCTAAGAAAATGAGTGGACCTTTAATTTCCTCAACACCAAGATATTGAATACGAACAGTGGAAGTTAGTTTAATCATACGCGCACCTTTATAATCAACAAATGATCAATTTCAGCATTTATTGCATCAAAACCAGAAAAATCATCATTAGGAATGGTATATTTCAATTTTAGAATTTTTTCAAAAATCGGTTGTTTTAATATATTGGATAAAGCATGTTCTTGTTTTATATATTGCTGTAAAACGGTATATAAATACAACAAAACTTGCATCATTTTTAATTGTTTTTTCAAGGGGACATAACTATCATTTTGATGATAAGCATTTTGTTGTAAAAACGATTCGCGAATGAGTTTACCCATCAAAATCACAAGCTTTTGATCATCTGGTAAAACATCTTGTCCAATTAACTTGGTAATTTCTAATAATTTACCCTCTTCTGCGAGTAAGGTACGTATTTTTTTAACTGTGGGAATAAATTCTACATCCACTTCTTTGTTGTACCAATTCGTTAAGGAATCTAAATACTCAGAGTACGACAAATTCCAATTCACTGCAGGATAATGACGTGCGTACGCTAGATTTTTATCCAAGGCCCAGAAGGCACGAACAAATCGTTTTGTGTTTTGTGTTACCGGTTCAGAAAAATCACTTCCTTGGGGAGAAACTGCCCCAATAATCGTCACTGACCCGGTATCATGATTTAAGGTTTCAACTAAACCTGCTCGTTCATAAAATTGTGAAATACGACTCGATAAATACGCTGGAAACCCTTCTTCAGCAGGCATTTCTTCAAGACGACCAGAAATTTCACGTAATGCTTCTGCCCAACGTGAAGTGGAATCCGCCATGACGGCAACATGATACCCCATGTCACGGTAGTACTCAGCAATCGTAATCCCTGTGTAAATACTTGCTTCACGCGCAGCAACAGGCATGTTCGACGTATTTGCAATTAATATGGTTCGATCCAGTAGAGGTTGTTGGGTTCGGGGATCTTGAAGATGAGAAAACTCTTCTAATGCTTGCGTCATTTCATTACCACGTTCACCACAACCGATATACACGATTAAGTCTGCATCCGACCATTTTGCTAGTTGATGTTGCATCATCGTTTTTCCCGTACCAAAACCACCCGGCATCGCAGCCGTACCCCCTTTGGCAATAGGAAATAAAGCATCTACCACACGTTGACCCGTAATAAGTGGGGTTGAAATTGGTAAGCGTTGATGAATACGACGAGGTTGCTTAATCGCACATACTTGATACGCATATAACGTAAATGATTGTTTCGTTTGTGGGTTAACGACGACGGCAAGGACATCTTGCATGGTTATCGTCTCGCCTTGATAAACGGATTCCACTGAACCCGAAATATCCGAGGGAATTAAAACGCGATGAACAATGCTGCTTGTTTCTTGAATATGTGCAACGATCATGCCACCGTGTACGGTTTGTCCTTCTTTAATGAGTATAGTAATCGGCCAAGATTTCTTCATCGAAATCGTGGAGGTATGGGCACCTGTAGGAATAAACGCAGATTGAGTTTGATCGGCAATCGTATTTAATGGTCGACCAATTCCGTCGTAAATATTACCAACTAATCCAGGTCCTAATTGAATCGAGAAAAGTTGACCAGATCCTTCGACGGGCTCTTGGGGTTTTAATCCTGTTGTTGACTCATACACTTGAATGATGGTTTCATGTTGGTTAATGGAAATGACTTCCCCCATTAAACGTTTAACACCGACATACACCATTTCCAATACAAAAAAAGCTTGGGTGTTTTTTACCGTAATAATCGGACCATTAATCGCAAAAATTACATCTTTTTTCATAAGGAATTGCCTCGATCAAAATATTGTTTTTGTACGTCTTTCCAACGTGAGTCAATACTCACATCATAACGAAATTTATTCCTTGAAAATTGCAGATAAAATCCACCCCATCGAATGGATGCATCTTCTACTAAAGTAAACGTAATATCGTGATTCTTTATTACCATAGGAATGACGATATCTCCAGGTTTCATCGTAATTATCACGGTATCGTCCTTCATTGTGTCAAGAAAGGGATTTAACGAGGTGATGATCCACTTCCCATAATCATCTGATAAACAAAATTCTGTTAATTTTGATTCAACTTGATGAAAAATATGCTGAATTGATTCAGAACGTTTACTTCCTACATGTTGACGTGCGTACGTTTCGTATTCTCGAACTTGTTGATCAAATTGGTGTTTGAGTTCAACTTTCATTAACTCTAACTTAAGTTGATACTTTGTTGTTAATTGGGTTTCAATTTCTTGTTTTTTATCTTTTATTTGCGTTTCAATTTGATGCAAAAGGTTGTGAAGATCTTTTTGTCCCTCTTTTTTTATTTGAGCTTCAAAATACGCCAATAAATCTTGATCGTTTGGTAAAGTACTCATGATAATTTAACTCCAATTGCTTCGGAGACGTAAGCGTCAATGGATTCGCCTAACGTTGAATTGCCGCGACGATCGGGTATTTCTAAAATAATTTGTCGTTTATTTTTTAGTTTCATTTCGGAAATGATATCGGGAGCAAGTTCTACAAGTTTACTTGTAATAAGGATAATTCCAATATCAACACGTGTTATTAAATGATTCAGTGCAAGTAAAAATTCATCGCGTTGGTGAACAACATCTCCATCAATGCCCACTAAACGAAGACCCATTTGCGTATCGGTATTATCACTTAATAAATAAAACTTCATATTAAAGACTATTGATAATTAAGATTGAAATCAACAAACCGTAAATGGCAACCCCTTCTCCTAAGGCAACGAAAATCAACGATTTACCAAAGTTCTTTTCATTTTCAGAAAATGCACCAATAGCAGCAGGAGCAGCTGCAGCAACCGCAATACCAGCACCTAAGGAAGACAAGCCGGTTGCTAAGGCTGCCGATAGAAAGCCTAATCCTTGCGCAAGTGTACCGGTCATTAAATCCACAATATCCCCTTCTGAAGCAAAAACATTAGCACGCGATAAAACTGGAACCAAAAA
>JAURLC010000044.1 GCA_030831415.1 Bacillota bacterium
GAGCAAGATTCCCCGCGGAATCTTGAACATAAAGGGCAACCAAATAGGTAATAGTATCATCCACATCAAAATCTAAACGAATGCGAATGATACCAGGTTCAGCAATTGGTGTGAGTGAAGCATATAAGACGTTGGGATTATTCCAATCTAAATCCCAGGAGTCATAGTCAAATCCATCCACTGCAACAATCACAAAATAGTTTAAATCTTCGGAGGCTGTCACATCATCCGATGCTTCTTCAAAGTAAACGGCAACTTCGCGAGGAAAGTCATAAACGAGCGCACCCATGATTCCAGAGCCTCCCGGAACTGGGGCTGTGGTGTCGGGCAAAGTTTCTTCAAATTCCCAGTTGTGAAGGTAGAATAAAAATTCATTTTGATCAGAATCCGTTACAACTATATACATATAATAATCACCCGAACCTAAGGTAGGAGTATATTCAATTTCATGGGGTCCATAGTTCAAATTATCTAGGGTAAATACATCTACTAGTTCACCATTATCTTTTAATTCTTCAGGGGTATCCACTTCCACTAAAGATCCGTATAAAGAAAAGCTCAAATCCTCGAAAAACGTTTCTGCATCCCCACCCCAAAAACCGTAGAATTCATAGGTACGACTAGTTACATTTCCATTATTGGAGTCGTATGAATCCCAATTGAAATCAACGATTAAAGGTAAATAAGAATGAAATTCATTGACTCTTACGTTTGTATCGTGTTGTAAAACTGGGAAACTATACCCGTTGTTTTCAAATGTCC
This sequence comes from Bacillota bacterium, assembly GCA_030831415.1. Classification (GTDB taxonomy): domain Bacteria; phylum Bacillota_I; class Bacilli_A; order RFN20; family CAG-826; genus UBA970. Next base: position 763 of record JAURLC010000044.1, read on the forward strand.
AGATATCTTCAAAGTTCCATTGATTATCGTAAATAAATTCACCTTCTTGGAAAGCGCCTAAATCCGTCAATTGCGCATTTCTATCATCTAGTCGACGACCTACCGCACGACTTAAATAATTATCACTATTTTCTTGACCATAAAAATACGTGACATTATCCAATGATGCCATTCCCCATAAGGCACCGATAATTGCGCCGGTTGTATTGTAAATATTGTTGGGATTGCTAACAATTGACTGAGAGAAAGTACCAACATTAAAGGAATTGACGATGTTAGTAAGTGTAAGATAGTCTGCATAACCTACTAAACCACCACCATTAGATTCGTAAATGGAGGAGGCAAGATATCCGGCGTTGTATGAATTAACAATATTTAAGGTGCCAAGTGGGACAGATTCAGGAACATTAAACTCTCCAACGAGGCCACCAATCGATCCGCCCATTTCACCATGAACTTCACCAGCATTAAAACTATTTTGAATGTAAGCTTCACCCCACACATTCATTTGACCAATAAATCCACCCGCTCTACCCGAACCATCGTCAATTCTCACAGAGGTGATATAACCTGTGTTAAAACTATTAGCAATAATGATTCGTGTTGATTCGGTATAACCAATAAACCCACCACTTGTACCTTGGTTAGTTTGAATCATCCCTTGGTTTGATGAATTGTAAATATGAATAAGACTTGATCTTTCAGAGTAGCCGATAAAACCACCCGCTGAATCAACATGGGAAATATAATTTGAATAATCTTCTAGCGCAAAATCAGAAGAAATAGTTGCTTTGTTGACACTATCTTGAATATAGGTTGTGTAATCATTCAGTAAAGAACCAACAAAACCACCCGCACTTTCACCGGTAATTTGACCTAGAAGAACAGTCGAATTAAGAATAAAAAGTTCGTCATTGGATGCCCCAACTAATCCGCCTGTTGTTGTGTCAGAAACTAACTCAATGTTGGATAGGGTAATGTTTTCTAATACGGTAGGTCCATTATTGTAACCTACAACACCACCTAAATAACCTTCAAAAAGAACAGCACTTAAATCAAGATTTTCAAAGGAAAGATTGCGAATAATTGCATCGGCAGTTTGAGGGAAAAAGCCCACATTATAATCATATTCACCAACGTGATGGCTGAAATTTTTAATAGTATATCCAGCACCATCAAAAATACCTTCGAAATAAACTGGATAATTATAATTCCCATTGTAAATTCTTGGTGAAATGTAATAAGGATCTTGATTAATATCAATTCCCGAATAATCAATATCATTGGTTAAGACATAGTTTTGAAAAAATGCTTCGGGATTTCCAAATAAATCCGGTTCTCCTTCAACTTCAGTAAAGATTGCAAAATCTTCAGGTGAACTTAACGGAATATAACCTTCTTCGATGCGTTGTTGCACATAAGCTTCACGAGCTGTTCCAGCAGGTGCTTCTTCATAATCCATGATCGTTACAGGTTGAAGGAGATTTGTACCATCTGCCCCATTTTGACCATCTTGGCCGTCCACCCCATTGGTTCCATTCGATCCAGGAACACCAGGTTCCCCTTGTGGGGCATTAAAGTTAATAAACGAAATAATGAATAAGGTTGTAATAATATTCAACCCATACCACCAAAGCTTTTCTAAGACCTTCTTATCAAAAAAATTCATGTTCTATTCTCCCTTTATTGATTTTTTTTATTTAAAAGTCGCGAACGACGACTTTCAAATTTGGTCGCATGGTTATCATCCAAGTTGCGTAAAACCGCATCTTGAATTAATTCGAGTGCCTCTTGATACTTGCCTTCTTTTTCCAAAATAATGGCAAGTCTCACATAGGCATAAACAAACGTATCATGTGTATTGAGAACTTCTTGATGAAGTTTCACGTCAAGTTGGGATACTTCTTTGGCTGCATCAAGGAAGGCTTTGTCTTGACGACGAGCATACGCTGAACGAATAAACGCTTCATGAAGGAGCGTTTTCGTTTGCGGATCTTGACTCAAAGCAAGCAAGGCATCAAGTAATCGACGGAGAAGTCCAAGAGAAATCATGCGACGGTATTGAAAAATGTATTTAAACACATTCGCAAAGAAATCAGCATTGTTTCCACCAATCGTATATTGGAGAGATTTCACCAAATGACGCGGATGTTCAAGAATAAAAAATTCATTAAATTCTGTCTTTTGTTGAGGGGTTAAGGA
>JAURLC010000045.1 GCA_030831415.1 Bacillota bacterium
ATCTCAGTTCCCTTATCCATTATTGTGAGTTTACTCATTGCCGTTGCACTTTATAACATTAAATTTTTAAAAAGCTTTTATCAAACCATTTTCTTTTTACCTTACGTTACCAATGGAATTGCTCTTGGGATGGTGTTTAATGTTATTTTCTCTAAATATGACACCGGACTCATGAATCAATTTTTGATTACCCTTGGCCTAATTTCTGCAGAAAATCCCATTAACTGGGTAGGAGCCGATGGGGCAACAAAACTTGCCATGGCTGTTGTGTTAATTGTGTATTTCTTATGGAATGGATTAGCCTTTAAAATTTTAGTTTTTATGTCAGGTTTAGCGTCGATTGACCGACAATATTACGATGCCGCTCGTATCGATGGAGCCGACCGTAAAACTATTTTTAATCGCATTACCGTACCTTTGTTGTCTCCACAAATTTTATACATAACGATTACGAGTTTCATTGGTGCTTTTAAAGTGTATGCATCAGTCATTAGTATTTTTGGTCGAGGGCCCTTTAACTTTGGTGGATCCACCGGATTGACGTGGGTGACCGTTGTTGGATACGTGTATCGTGACATGCGAACGGATACGGGTCGTGCTGCAGCTGGATCGATTGTGTTGCTCCTTATTATTTTGGTGATTACCGCGGTGCAATTTGCGATCAGCAAAAAGCGCATCCATTATTAGAAAGGAGATGTTATGGAACGAGAACTTTATTTTGCCTCCCCTGAAGAACTGAAACGTTATAAACAAAAACAGCTTCTTTCCAATATCTTCTTATATGCGTTTCTTTCTTTGGTTGCCGCCTTTATTTTAATTCCGTTTTATTGGATGATTATTACTGCGTTTAAATCCAATGCCCTTTTAGAACTAGAACAAACAACGGGTGTATTTTATTTCTTCCCTCCGGAAATTACGTTTGCAAACTTTGTACGTGTGTTTGGAGCGGCCAGTGATGTTAATTTTGGAAGATATTACCTTAATACGATTATTGTGGCCTTATCCACGATGGCGATGACAGTTGTGACAACCATCCTTGCTTCGTTTGCCTTTGCCCGTTTGAATTTTAAGATGAAAGAACCCCTCTTCACCTTGATGATTGCGACGATGATGATTCCTGGTGAAATGATGGTCATTACCAACTTCCAAACGATTTCCATTTTAGAATGGCGGGATTCGTTTCAAGCACTGATATTACCGTTTGGGATTTCAGTGTTTTATATTTTCTTTTTGCGACAAACGTTCCAACAAATTCCTAATGAATTATATTTAGCGGCTAAGGTCGATGGATATGGGGACTTCCAATATTTATGGAAAGTGATGATTCCCATGGCCATGCCTACGATTGTGACGATTATTATTCTTGACATGATGGGGACATGGAATGCCTACATTTGGCCTCAACTCGTCACGGAATCCGATGAGATGCTCATGGTATCCAACGGATTAATGAGTATCTTTCAATCTTCCGAATTTGCGAATTGGAATAATATCAAACTAGCAGCAAGTGTGGTGGTTACCACTCCGTTGCTCATTATATTTATGCTCTTTAAGAATTATATTATGAGGGGGGTCTCACGAAGCGGTATCAAGGGTTAAATTTGGCAAGAAACTATGGCATAATAAACATGGAAAAACCATGAAGGAGAATGATGAAGATGATGAAATCAAATAAAGCGTGGGTTGCCTTACTAGGAACGTTTACGATGGCAGTTGCGGGATGTTCCAATGTGGCCACTTATGAAGTTCAATTACCGGATGTCATTGAATTATCGTCGCTTGATAAATACACTGAAGCCAATCCGATTGAAATTAACTTTTGGACCGGATTTGGTGCGGCGGTCTCTCAATCGATTGAAGCGGGAATTACCCAATTTCAAACGGCATATCCCAATATTAAAGTGACCCACACCTCCAAAGGTGGATATGATAACTTACTAAAAGCAATTAACTTGTCCGTAACTTCACGATCGTATCCTCAAGTTGCCGTCGGATACCCGGACCATTTTGCAAATTATATTCGTTCTTCGATTCAACTCGCGTTAGATCCGTTTATTGAATCCGAAGAATACGGATTGAATATTGACGATTTTGTTGCCGATTATATGCCGGAAAACCAATCGTATCAATTTGATGAACAAGGCAACCCGTATACATTAGGGTTACCTTTTAACAAATCCACAGAAGTCATGGTCGCCAATCAAACGTTCTTTAATTTTATGGCGTTTTTAGATGAAACGATTGTGATTCCACAAACATGGGCACAAGTTCGCTCCAGTGGAGAAAAAATTCTCAATCAAATGAATGCATTAGAAGATGAAGATGGCGATGCAGGAATCTTTGGTAAGAAAGTGTATTACTCTTCTGCCAATGAAGACTATCAAGTGCTTAAAGATGGGGTAACCGCTCCTTCTGGTTATACACTTGTCCTTGATTTTTCAGCCGTATTAGAATCGGAATTCCGTCCTTTCTCGTATGACTCCATGGCGAACTTCTTTATTACCGCGACACGTCAATGGGGCCAAACCTATACCGAAATGGGAGAAGATATTACCAAAGGGTATATTCGTTTCAACACACCCGAAGTGGCATCGATGCTCGACTATTTCAAAGAATTACATGATGATAAAATTCTTGCGATTCCGATTTCCTTTGGTGAAACAAGTTATAATTCCGCCCCTTTCCGTGGAAACAAATCCGTTTTAACCATTTCTTCCTCGGCTGGTGTATTTAATAACGTTCCTTCTGCTGGTGCCTTCCAAGTTACCATTCATCCTTTACCGTATGAAAATGCAAGTCGTAAGTTTGTCATTTCTCAAGGAACGAACATGGCTCTTTTTACCAATCGTGATGCGGATAAAGTTTTAGCTTCCTGGTTGTTCATGCGTTACATGACGACCCATCCTGGTAATACCCAATTTGCAGTTGGTGCAGGGTATTATCCTGCCACTGAAAGTGGATTAAATTCTTCCTTCTATCAAGGATACTTAGCTTCAACCAATGTTAACGCCAGTGATAAATCAAAAATTGATTCCGCGATTGTCAACGCCAATGAATATGGTGATTTTGAAAAAGGCTGGGTGAAATTCGTCGATCCTGGCTTTGTTGGTAGTAGCGATATTCGCGAACAAATTGACACAATTTTCCCCATTCTTTTTTACGGAAAAGATGGAGAAACGTTAACTTCAGCTGAAGTGCTTGCTTTCGTTCAATCCAATCTAAGCCGATACATTGAGGCTCAATAATGAATCCTCGTCGTTTTTTATTACCTCTCTTTGCAAGTTTGCTGTTAGCAGCGTGTGGTGGAACGAGTTCAAGTGAACTCCCTTCACTAACACCTGCTGACTTAAATACAAATCAAACTGATGCGCTTAAACTTACCTTACCTTATGCGGGAAAAAACTTCATTACCGATGGAATCGGTGAAGTAACCTTACGCAGTACGACCGATGGCGATACCGCCCGCTTTAATGTAGGTAATCAAAATATCGCCGTACGTTTCCTTGGCATTAATACCCCTGAATCCACGGGAAAAATTCAACCATGGGGCAATGCTGCTAGTGATTTTACGAAAGAAAAATTATTGAGTGCAACCAAAATTGTGCTCGTCAATGATGTGTCTCTTTTTGGTTTAACCGATTCAGCAGGTTCCCGTTATTTAGGGTTTGTATGGTATCAGCCGTCTTTAGGAGCTGATTTGCGCTTACTCAATTTAGAAATTGTTGAACAAGCGTATTCAGAAGCTTTGTTGTTTGAAGACTCTGAAATTACGCCATACAAAGATGCTTTTTTAGCTGCTGGAGAGTATGCTTCTCGCACCGGTGCCCGCATATATGGTTTTCGTAATGATCCGTCGTTTGATTATTCCGATACGGTGTATGATGTGAGCATTCGCTTTGTTCGTAAAGCCTTTGGAACGACTTTACCACTGGAAGATAAATTTGGTGACAAAGTACTTGATGAAGAGGGTAATGAGATTCCCTTTACCTTGACCAATTCAACAAAATTACGTTTTCAAGTGATGGTGGTAGCAACGATTGGTTCCAATGCGATTTTACGCGATGTCTTCCATCCTGATACAAATGGGAACTACGCCTCCATTTTTGTGTATACGCAATTTAATGATTTGCCGTTCAATCAACCTGGGGACGTCATTCA
>JAURLC010000046.1 GCA_030831415.1 Bacillota bacterium
CCCGAACCCTTTTTACCCGCTTATGAAGCGGCAGTTCGAGGTTTATACAATATCGAAGTACACATTAATCGTGGATATTGGATGATTTCATGGTTCCGCGATAATTTTGCCCATAAAGAAACTGCAGAAGCGATGATTGAAAAGTTAGCGGTAGAAGAACTCTTGAACAAAGAGATGCTTGCCATTCCTCCTGGATCAGAAGGATTAGTTCTATCTCCGTATTGGGGACCTGGATTGCGACGACCTGAAGCCAAAGGAGCGATTATTGGGTGGAGTGATGTCCACACACGCGTTCATTTATACCGTGCCATTGTGGAAGGCATCGCCTTTGGTATCAAAGAAGGGTTTGAAGGCATGCAAAAACGCCTCAAGCATCGTGTCAAAGAAATTCGTGTCTCGGGTGGTGGTTCTCGTTCCGATGCTATTTGCCAAATTACTGCAGATATTTTTAATTTACCCGTATCCCGTGTTCAAACAAACGAAACCTCCTCGCTCGGTACGGCTATAAGTGCATTTGTCGCCTCGGGTGTTTATCCCGATGCTCAAACCGCGGTGAACCACATGGTTCAAGTCACCCAAACCTTCACTCCTAATCCTGAAGCAGTGAAAAAATACGATTTCTTATACCGCAAAGTGTATGCGAAAATTTACCCCAAACTTTTACATCTGTATCGCGATATTATAAAATTTAATCAATGAAAACGATCGTCCTAGTGTTTGCCATGGCAAAAGAAAGAGATGCATCTTTAGAACTTTTGACTACTCGATATGCGGCTGAGACACTTTCAACTATACGTCATCGCGTGACAACACCCAAGCAAACCATTTATTTGTTACACGCTGGGGTAACGATGCTGAACACGTATAAATTGGCTGAGTTTTTGATGGAGATAAAGGTAGATGAAGTCATTAATGTGGGAACATGCGCTGGATTACGAAACCTACGCATTGACGATGTTATCCACTCTAAGACGTTTTACCACCACGAAATTGATCTTTCATTTTTCCCACAAAGCCTACCTCATTTACAAATAAAAGATAAAAATGCATATCACCAACACCCCGTCCTCGTTTCGGGAAATACCTTTTTAGCGAATCCCAACGAAGTTAGAAAAGTCATTGAAAAGTTTGATGCCGATGCTTTTGACATGGAAAGCTTTGGATTTTACACCATATGCAAAGAAAAAGGCATTCCATTTTCGGCCATACGCGGCGTTACCGATGATGGTCAAGATCACGCCGAACAATCGTTTGAACAAAATCTAACACGTGCATCCTTAGCTGCCGGAAAGAAGATGATGGAATATCTTGGGTTATGAAGTCCATCCCTTATGATCGCTTTTTTAATCTTGTCACCCTTGCCAACACGTTACTTGCTCGGTATAACGTTCAACCGTTTCATCCTCCAATTCCTAGTCTCCTTGAACAATTAAAAAGTCACACAAAAATTGTGTGTTTGCTCATGGATGGCATGGGAAAAGCGATCGTTGATCGACACTTAAAACCCACAGCTTTTTTACAAGATCATCGCTCCCTCACCATTACATCAACTTTTCCATCGACGACCGCTGCAGCGACCAATGCATTTCTTTCAGGGAAATATCCTGGAGAAATCGGATGGTTAGGATGGGCCCAATATTTTCCTGAATTGGGTGCAATGGTTGAACTGTTCACAGGAAATGAATATTTCTCACAAAAGCCATTAATTTCGCCTATTGAACTTCGTAAAAAAATTGACTACCAATCGATTTTTGAACTTATTCAACGCGCTAATCCTTCGCTTCATGTAGACGCAGTTTGGCCTGCTATTCGACCAGGTGGTGCGTCTACGCTTGACGCATGGGAAGCACAAATTGATCAACACTTAGCCTACGATGAGGTACTCCTATATGGATATTGGTTAGACCCCGACAAATCCATTCACACCATGGGGGTTAACCATTCCCATATCACAGAAATTGTGGATTCAATTGATCAAACGATTTCCCGTCTCCATCAAAAACATCCGGATACGCTTTTTCTCGTGTTTGCTGATCACGGCCTCATCGACGTAACCTTTACACCGATTAATGAATACGAGGACTTTTATGAATGTTTAACGCGTAGCTTTGCTCTTGAACCTCGTGCGGCAACGTTTTATGTTAAACCTGAAAAACACCAAGACTTTGTACGATTATTTCATCACTATTACGGCCAATGGTTTGCTCTATATACCCAAGAGGATGTTCAACGAGACCAATTATATGGAGAGGGTGCTTGTCACCCACGCTTCCGTGAATTTATCGGTGACTTTGTTGCAGTTAGTCATGGGAAAGTTTCTTTTTCCCACGGGGTTCCCATTGGAGAAAAACCGCTTAATTTTGTTGCCCATCATGCAGGTATGCATCCTGATGAAATGATGATTCAGTTGTTTGTGGTAGGTTAACTTGCTTCAGACGTTCCACTTAATTGTTGATTGCCTGTAAATTGTGCATTATACAATTCAGCGTAAAAACCTTTTTGTTGAAGAAGTTCGAGGTGGGTTCCTGTTTCGACAATTTTTCCTTTATTCATGACTAGAATTAGTTTTGCATTTTTAATCGTGGATAAACGGTGAGCGATCACAAACGATGTTCGATTTTTCATTAGACGTGTCATCGCTTCTTGAATAGAGGCTTCCGTGCGTGTATCCACCGAACTTGTCGCTTCATCTAAAATGAGAATTTTGGGTTGAGTTAAAATCGCCCGAGCAATGGTTAAGAGTTGGCGTTGACCTTGGGAAACATTGGTTCCGTCTTCACTTAATTCAAAGTCATAACCACCGGGTAAAGTTGAGATAAAGAAGTGAGCAAGCGCTGCTTTCGCCGCTTCTTCAACGTCTTCGTTGGTCGCGTCAGTTTTACCATAACGAATGTTATCGCGAATCGTTCCTTTAAATAACCATGTATCTTGTAACACCATACCAAAGCTTGTGCGTAATGCGGGATAACTATACGAGGTTAAAGGGACTCCATCGAGAAGGATGCGTCCTTTTTGAACTTCATAAAAACGCATGAGTAAATTAACCAAAGTGGTCTTTCCTGCACCCGTGGGACCTACAATCGCGACGGTATCACCAGGTTGAACATCCAAATTGAGTCCTTCAAATAAAGGAGCGTCTTCTTTATAGGCAAAATGAACCCCATCAAATTGAATGCGTCCTTTGACGTTGTGATTGTCCATGACAGCATCCTTAGGTAAAAGGGGGACGGAGGGTTCATCCATGATGCCGTAAACCCGTTCTGCTGCGGCAATGGAAGATTGAATAATGTTGGAAATTTGACCGAGTTGTTGGAACGGTCGTTGGAAAAGGGAGACTAAAATGAAGAAGGCGACCATGTTACCTAAATTAGCAGCGAGTCCACCGACCACAGCAATACCAACAAAGCCTAAATTGTTCACAAAATTAATCGCAGGGAAAATAATACCGGAGAAAAATTGCGACATGCGATCGGCTTCTGCAAGTTTTACGTTAATATCAACGAAGGTTTGAATCGTTTCTTTTTCTTTGTTGAAGAGTTTAACGATTTTATACCCTGAATAATTTTCTTCAATGACACCGTTGAGTTGTCCGAGTTTTGCATAATAAGACTTGAATCGTTTTTGTGAGTTTTTGGCGATAA
>JAURLC010000047.1 GCA_030831415.1 Bacillota bacterium
AAAAACCTACAACGATCAAGGCAAACCAGACTGGTCTCATATCTTTCCCTTTTATCATCCCGACATGACCTTTCACGACTCGATTCAAATTATTCAGGGACGTGAACCATTTTTACGGATGTGTCAACGTTTGACCAAACGGAGTCAAAAACTCGTGATGGATCTTCACACGATTTCCCAAGCAGACAATAAACTCCTCTTTACGTGGACGATGACGATTGTGTATAAAAAAGCACCGAGCACCCCAATGTATGGTGCGACGCAACTGACCCTTCATGAAGATGGTCGCATTATGCATCAACGAGATTTTTATGATTTATGGGGTGATATTTATAATAACGTTCCTGGGTGGAGACGTTTTTATCGATGGTTCATGAAGAAAGTCTTTGGATAAGATGAAAAAACCTTCTCCTTTAGCTTTTTTAAAGAGCGCAAAGCAACCTATCAAAACATCCAATGACGTGATGACGAACCAATGGGTGCTCATTACGGGATCCACTTCGGGGATTGGGTTGGCTGCTGCAGAACGATTTGCACAAGGACACGCTAATTTGATCCTTTTAGGACGAAATGCAGATAAATTAAACCAACAAAAACTCGATTTAATGAAACGGTTTGCGATCCATGTCAAAACGTATGTGGCAGACTTCTCTCGATTAGCTTCCCTTGATTCGGCAATTGCGAAAATAAAACAAGATAACATCGTGTTGGATGTCCTTATCAACAACGCTGGCGTGTATTCAACCAAAAAAATATTAACCAAGGATCAACTTGAACTCGGATTAACCGTTAATCATTTAGCGAGTTTCCATTTAACCGACCAATTACGTTCTAATATGAAGCGACCCGGTGGACGTATTATTCAAGTGAATTCAGAAGGCCATCGCTTTAGTGGATTTCCTATTTTAGATCCTAATTTTTCTAAACGCCGATATACAGGCCTTCGCAGTTATGGTTCGAGTAAAACCGCTCAACTTCACACGGTATGGGCACTTGCACCCGAACTGAAAAAACAAGGTGTCACGTTACTTGCGATGCATCCTGGGGAAGTCAAATCCAACATTGGTCTTAATAACGGTTGGCTTTATCGCATATTTAAAAAATGGTTTTTAGGGTTGATGCTGAAAGATGTGCATCGGTCCTCGGACGCTCTTTATTATTTGGCGAATCATCCAACAGTGGATGAATATGCAGGACAATATTTTTATTTAACTGCACCCTCTGAAGTGGCAACACATGCTCAACCTTCCTCGTATAGTCAGGATGTCTTACGGTGGACCCAACAAACGATACAACGGATTTTATCTCCGAATTCTTGAACGATTCCTAGAAAGGATTTATACTTACTTACATGAAATTGAAATTTTTATCGTTGATGAAACCTTTGTACTGGGAAACGCTTGCTGCCATTCTATCCTTTATCTTGATGGTGGTAGCAATGTTTGTTTCAACTGATATTGCACCTTATTTTTGGGGTGCTGCCTTTATTATCGGTGGGTTTTTTAAAGCAATCGAAGGGTTTAAAAGTACAATTCGTGAAAAAGCACTTAACGTCGAATTCTTAATGATTGCTGCTGCGTTAGCAGCCTTCACTACTGGTGACTTTGCCGAAGGAGCGATTCTTATTTTCATTTTTGCAGTGAGTGGCGTGTTAGAAGGTTTTGCAACTGCCCAAAGTGAAAAAGCGTTAACGGATTTGCTCAAAATCGCCCCTCAAAATGCGATTAAATTAATCGGAAACAAAGAAGTCGTCGTTCCAATATCTGAATTACAAATAGGGGACATCGTTCTGGTCAAAGTTGGTCAACAAGTTCCTGCTGATGGTGAAATTCATCAAGGACAAGCTTCTTTTAATCAGGCGTCTATAACGGGTGAATTTATTCCGGTTTCTCGCAAAGAAGGAGATTTTGTTTATGCGGGAAGTTTAGTTGTAGATGCCACGGTTCAAATCATCGTAACCAAAGACCCTCGTGAATCTGTCATTCAAAAGATGATTGAGTTTGTCAAGCAAGCTCAAGAGGATAAAACCAAATCGGAAAAAACGATTACAATCTTTGAAAAAGTGTACGTTTATTTTGTCATTATCCTTGCATTAGGTGTCGCTTTTTTAACGCCCGTTTTGGGCTGGTTGGATGCTGAGGAGGCATTCCGACGAGGAGTAATTGTGTTAGTGGTTGCCTCTCCCTGTGCCCTAGTCGCTTCGATTACCCCTGCCATTTTATCCACGCTTTCCCATGGAGCGAAAAAAGGTATTTTAATTAAAAGCGGTCGTCATTTGGAAAAGACACAAGGGATTAATCTAGTTGTTTTAGATAAAACGGGTACGCTTACTACCGGAGTTCCTAAGGTTGTTGAATTTGTTCATTTACAAAAATGTGAAGAAAATCTTCTGGTTTCAACCATTGTGAATATGGAACGACAATCAACGCATCCACTCGCTCAGGCGATTGTGGACCATTTTCCCAATATAAAATCCGTGGAGCTCTCCACAAAAGAAGTACCGGGTCGTGGTATGCAAGCAGAGATGGATGGCCATACATGGCATATTGGTCGATTCGATTATCAAAGTGAAAAAGAAATTAGTGAGAAGCTCAAAGGAGCTTATCAACGTGGTGAAACGGTTGTTTTAGTGATCCGGGACCAAGAACTTGTCGCTTACTTTAGTTTGAAAGATACGATTCGAGATTCGTCCAAACAAGCAATTCAACACTTTAAGACAATGGGCATTCAAACAATCATGTTAACAGGAGATAATAGGCATACCGCTGAAGCGATTGCCAATGAAGTTGGACTGGATGGATTTGTAGGCGATTGTTTACCAGAAGGTAAAGTAGCCTATATTCAAAAACAAAAACAAGCTGGCAAAAAGGTTCTCATGATTGGGGATGGAATAAATGATGCTCCCTCGTTAGTGACCGCCACTTTAGGTATCGCGATGGGATCGGGCACCGATGTTTCGTTAGAAACTGCGGATATTGTGATGATGAATAATAATTTAATGAATATTCCCTATTTAATGAAATTGACGCGCCATATGCAAAGTATCATTCGACAAAATGTTGTTTTTTCCATTAGCGTCATTCTTTTATTGTTAGTAACCAATCTATTTGGGTTAGTAGTCTTACGTTATGGAGTCATTGGACATGAGGTTTCTACCATTCTTGTGATCCTCAATAGTCTCCGTATGTTATCTCCTCGAATTCGCTGATAAATGTTTTCACATTGGCGATTTAGATACAAATTTTAAAATTACTAGCATACTTTTTATTATAAGGAGGTTCTTACCATGGCCCTTCAAAAACCAGCGGCAAAAGCCCCTGCAAAACCAGCAGGCAAAGCTCCAGCCAAACCAGTCAAGAAATAACTGAAAAACAATCATTTCTAAGTTACCGCCAACGCGGTAACTTTTTATTTTCATCTTTTTCATAATAGATTCTAACGGTAAGAATATTCGTAGGCTTAGGAATTTTGAATCTTTTTTTGGTATATTAAAGATATGAATGAATCCATAATTTCTGTAAATCGAGATTTAAAATCTTTAAAACGTGGACAAGTCATTCGCATTGGCATTGTTCTTATTGGTCTTGCCATTTTGACGATTATTTTGCAAATTACCCTCCCTGAGTTTATGGATTCTTTGTTCATAACGCCTTTGTTTATAATTGGTTTTTGGATGGGTGGCATGATTACGTTATTTGTTGGATTCATTGTGTTTATGAGTCGAAGCAAAAAAGCACGAGCTATTGTGATCGAACAATTATATCGCCCATTATTTAACGAACTTTCCCTTCGTTCCGGTAGCACATTAACGTTAGGTGGGTCCACAGTCACCGTTGATCTGCCTTGGTTTATTTCTCGTCCTCAACCGGCACAAGTGGTCTTTGAAATAGGAGAACCAGGTGAGACTCCGGTGTTAAGAGCAATAGAAATTGTGTATTCGCGATCCACGGGGACGCGCAGGCAAAGTTATATTGAATTTTCGGGGTTGATTCTTTCAAAATCAACGAATATTTCTCCATTTTCATTCTATCCAGAACAAAACATTTTGGGTATGGTTCAAAACGTCAAAAGTCTTTCCTCACTTCCACTTCCATTACAATCACTTCTTCGTCAATACGGTGAACCTTATCCCGTGGTCTATGCTGAGGTTATTTCAAAACATATCGATGTGGCGTTATCCCAATTTCCATTGGTACGAGTCGAACGAAGATATACCGATAAAGACGTAAAAACCATCCAATCTACATTACAACGCATTCTTACACTCGTTCGTCAATTTAACGAGTTGTATTAAAATTATACTTGTATTACATATACCCCTGGGGGTATAATCTTTTTCGTTGAGGTAAGGTTATGCAAAAGAAAGTTATTGTGATTGGTGGTGTCGCAGGGGGGATGTCATTTGCAACTCGATATCGTCGATTAAATATACAAGATCACATTATTGTCTTTGAAAAAGGACCGTATGTTTCCTTTGCCAATTGTGGTTTACCGTATTTTATGTCAGGAGAAATTCCTAGCCGTAGTCGTTTGCTTGTCGTCAAAGAACCTGACTTAGTGGCAAGATTTCGTTTAGATATTCGTTCGAATACAGAAGTGGTTTCCATTGACCCTACTGTTAAAGAAGTTACCTATGTGAAGGATGGTGTAACGGGCAAAGAGTCGTATGACGAACTAGTCTTATCACCTGGTGCGAAACCCATTGTTCCAGAAATTCCGGGAATGGATTTTATGCCACATTTTGAATTACGAAACATTTCTAATTTGGACAATGTCATGAAGTTTATGAAGGAAAAAACCCCACAATCGGTTGTCATTGTTGGGGGAGGTTACATCGGACTTGAAGTCGCAGAAAACTTAAAGAAAAAAGGACTTCATGTTTCGGTGATTGAAAAGGCATCGTATGTCATGAGTGTGCTCGATCCAGAAATGGCTTCCTTTGTAACCGAAGTTTTAGTTAAAAACGGCATCGATGTGTATACTTCCAATGAAATCGTTTCAATTCAATCCAATTCGATCACGTTACAATCAGGCAAAACGTTACAAGCGGATTTCCTCATTCTTTCGATTGGGGTTACGCCCGAATCTTCCTTAGCGAACCAAGCAGGCATTCAAACCGGTTTACGAGGGGGGATTGTTGTCGATGAACATTATCAAACCTCCCAATCCAATATTTACGCTGTGGGGGATGCGATTGTGGTTAAACATCAAATTTCTGGAGCGGATAGTCTTGTTCCGCTTGCCTCCCCTGCCAATCGTCAAGGTCGGCAATTAGCAGACCATTTATCAGGGCTTAAGGTCACCAACAAAGGATCGATTGGAACAGCGATTGTTCGACTTTTTGATCAATCCTTTGCAGTCACAGGACTTAACGAACGTCAACTTAAAGGAGTCGACTATCGGGTTTTACACGTTCATGGCTATGATCATGTAAGTTATTTTCCTGGCGCGACAACCATTGATTTAAAAGTAATCTATCATGCAAAAACCGGCCAATTATTAGGGGCTCAAGCGGTTGGAGAAAAAGGGGTTGATAAACGTATTGATGTCATTGCCACCGCAATCAAAGGTGGATTAAGCGTCACCGATTTACAAGAATTAGAACTCACGTATGCCCCACCTTTTGGCAGTGCCAAAGACATTGTCAATATTGCAGGCTATGTCGCCCAAAATACAATGTTGGAAATCACACGGCCGATTGCATGGCATGAAGTGGATGCTTGGAAAAGTAAGGGTGCGATTTTTGTGGATACACGAACGGTCATGGAACGGATGGCGTATGGTCATATCGAAGGGGATGTTCACCTTGAACTCGATACGTTACTTGAAAATCATACATCCTTACCGAAGGATCGACCTATCATTACCTAATGTGAGTATGGCTCGAAAGGCTACAACACAGAACAAATGCTCAAACATTTTGATTATGACGTCTATCAACTAGACGTTGGATATAACATTTATACAAAAGGGAAAGGAAATAACTAACATGTATAAAACCGTGATGATGAATGATTTCGAACAATTATTAAAGAAAGGGCCAGTCAACGTCCTCGATGTTCGTGAGATCGATGAATACGAAGAAGGTCATATCCCTGGCGCATTATTAACGCCGATTTCAAGTTTTATGAATTATGTTTCCAAGATTGAAAAGGATAAGGAATATTATGTGGTGTGTTATTCTGGCGCGCGTTCGCAAGTCGTTGCGGAGTATTTAGGCAAGAACGGATACAAAGTTACCAATGTCATGGGTGGCATGAGTTTGTATCGTGGCAAACTTGAAACCGGCGAATAAAATCCCAAAAATAATTTAACCCATAGTCTTCTTTTGTCAGCTCATAAATGGCAAAATATAGAGGAATGAATATTTTCTCTAGTTTAAAACCGATACATATTAACGGTCGAAAAGACCAGACATCTCACGATGAGGTGTTAGTCTTATCCGAACGTTATCGACAATTTATTTTTATTTCGATTACTAATGCTCGTGGTCAACTTATCACATTAGAAAAACAAGTGGGAGATTCGGTCTTGATGGGAACGAGGTTAGGTGTTCGCCAAGACTTGTATGTCCCTGTTTTTTCTTCCGTATCAGGAAAAATTGTCGACCAAGTGGATCTATATCATCCAATCCTAGGTCGAATGACCCCGCATTTTGTCATTGAAAACGACGGAATGTATACTCAAGATACTTCCCTAAAAAAACTAACGATGGATGCTTCCCAAGAAGCGATTATTTCTGCAATCAAAGAAGCAGGTATTATTGGGTTGGGTGGTGCTGGATTTCCCACGTATATTAAATACGAAGGTGCGATAGGAAAAAACGTTGACACGGTGCTCATTAACGGGGTTGAGTGTGAACCGTATTTATCCACCGATTATCATGCTGCTTTAGGAGAAGCTGATGCTTTACTCGCAGGGACCGAACTCTTACGAAAAGCGGCGAACGCCAAAGAAGCGATTATTGTCTTTAAACAAACTAAAGTGGCCATTAAAGAGGTGCTTGAACCTAAATTAGCTTCCTATCCACACATCCATTTAAAAACAACTCCGGATGTGTATCCTATGGGATGGGAAAAAACACTCATTAAACAACTCTTCAAAAAGGATTATCAAAAATTACCGATTGAAGCAGGCATTGTTGTGAATAACTTAACGACTGCCATCCATGTTGCCAAAGCACTTTTGCAAGGAATCCCTATCGTTGAACGTGTCCTTACCTTTTCAGGAGAAGCATTGTTACGCCCTGCCAATGTCCGCATGCCGCTAGGTGTTGTCGCACGGGATGTCGTCACCTTTTTAGGTGGATATAAAATGGAAACTGCAACTGCCTTTATTGGTGGACCGATGAGTTCAAAATCGGTGACCGATGATGGGTTTTCGATTCAAGCAGCGCATGGTGCGTTTACCGTAATCCCTCCGGTTACTTCCCAAGAAGAAGCATGTTTACGTTGTGGAGCTTGTACCGCTTCTTGCCCAGCACTCATTCAACCCATTGAAATTAAAAATGCCCTCGATCGAAACCAAACCGATCGTTTGTTAAAACTTGATCCAATGAAATGTGTTGAATGTGGAATATGTACGTATGTCTGTCCTTCCAAAATCGAAGTAACGGAA
>JAURLC010000048.1 GCA_030831415.1 Bacillota bacterium
ACATTAGTTTAGCAAAAATACTTTTTAACATTGTGCTTATAGTTCCCATTCTTACATTAAGTCACGTAATCGTCTCGCGTGTTTTAGAGATACCGATTCTCGAGTCTTTTTTAACCTGGCTATTGTTACTGTTAACGAGTGGATTGTTTAGTGTTTTCTTTCATTGGGTGAATGTGTTTTTTCCTCGATTTGACTTCCAGCAAGATGTTGAAGTCGTTAAACAAAGCCTTGCCGGATTAATTGCTGTGTTTGGTGGCTTCGGTTTAACAGCATTACTTGTCACTTCTTATATGGTTTGGTTAAACGATATTGAAAATACAGTTCGATTATTGGTACTTTCGGGTGCTGTTTTTGTATCTTTAGTAGCACTTCTTTATGGATTGAAGAAATTTGCCCATCGCTTCTATGAAGGATTCTCGGTGTAATATAAGAGTATGAAATTAAAACCATTTTTGATTCTTAATGAAGAAGTCGAAGAAGCATTACTCAAAAACCAAGCAGTCGTCGCGCTTGAAAGTACGATCATTACGCATGGTTTACCGTATCCTCAAAATGTAGAAATGGCTAGACAAGTCGAAGCGATTATCCGTCAACACGGGGCGATTCCTGCTACTATTGCCTTCTTAAAAGGCAAAATTCATGTCGGACTTAACAGCGAACAATTAACGCAACTTGCAACTTCTCAACCCTTTGAAAAAATTTCACGACGCGATATTGCATTCGTATTGGCAAAAAATTTATCGGGTGGAACGACCGTTGCAACGACCATGTGGGTTGCTAGTGAAGTGGGTATTCCCGTTTTTGCAACCGGTGGTATTGGAGGCGTTCATCGAAAAGCAGAATCCACCTTTGATATCTCCAGTGATTTAGAAGAATTTACACGTTCCCCTGTAGCAGTGGTGTCAGCAGGTGCAAAAGCAATCTTAGATTTACCCAAAACGTTAGAATATTTAGAGACGAAAGGGGTTCCTGTCATCGGATTCAAAACGAAGGAATTTCCTGCGTTTTATTATGCTAAAACAGGTCTGTCTTTAAAAACATCGGTTGATACAATACAAGAGCTTGCCAAGGTAATCGATCTTCATCGCCAAGTTGATGGTCAAGGAGGGGTTCTTATTGCCAATCCAATTCCCGAAGCATTTGCACTAGAGGCTTCTTCTATCGAAAGACTTATTCAACAAGCAGTAGAAGAAGCGGAACAACAGCACATAAAAGGTTATGCCCTCACACCCTTTTTACTTTCACGTATGAAAACACTCACACATGGTGAATCGGTGGAAAGCAATCTTCAACTTGTTTTTCATAACGCCGAAGTTGCTGCAAAATTAGCGGTCGCTTTAAAACAAATTCACTAGGCTTTCTGTGAGGTAAGCTCGCGAATTAAACGCGTCAAATCCTTTTCGTCCAATACATAATGAGCATTACAAAAGTTACAATGGACGTCTGCGCCATGTTGTTCGTCGATCATGGATTGTAATTCGTTTTTACCTAATAACATTAAGGTTTCTTCAGTACGCTTTAATGAACAAGTACACGCAAATGAAACCTCACGATACTCGAGAACTTGAAATGTTTTATCCCCGGTTATGGTTTTGGCTAATAATTCTAAATCGTGTGTATTTTTTAATAAGTTCGTGACGCTAGGGATAGTTGAAAGTTGTCGTTCAAGCGAGGTTAATGTGCTCTCACTGACACCTGGTAAAGCTTGGATTAAAAACCCTCCTGCTTCTTGAATGGATTGATCGGGGTTGACGAGTACACCTAATCCCATCGCGGAGGGGATTTGTTCGGAGGTGACTAAGTAATGGGTGAAATCCTCGGCAATTTCACCACTTACAAAAGGAGTTTGCCCTGTAAAATTAAGATCATTTTCCGTGTGTTTGACCACCGTTAACAATCCTTGAGTACCGATTGCTCCAGAAACATCGAGTTTTCCGTTGGGTTTAGGGGGGAGATGGACAGAAGGGTGGGAAACATAACCTCTGACGGTTCCTTTGGCGGTTGCATCGACAACCACTTCTTGTATGGGTCCATTACCGGATAAACGAATCGTATATTTTTCTTCACCTTTTAGTGAACTTGATAGAAGTAACCCTGCGGTTAATGTACGACCAAGGACGGCAGAGGCAGTTGGCGTGGTTTGATGGGAAGAAGTCACGTTTTGAACGATTTCTTTAGTGTTTACTATGACAACACGACATTGTTGGTGAAAGGCTAAACCAATAAGTAAATTTTGTTTCATATGTTCATTATTTTAAACAATTCGGTGGTATATCGTAGTTAAAACGCTTTTAACGACTTCGATTGCGTTGCTAATAAGGTTGTAAGACCCATTCCGCCTGCAACAAGAAAATAAAAACTAGGTAAGGTAAGTGTCTCAATTAGAATGCCTGCTAGGGCAGTGGAAAAAGGAATGATACCTTGTGCCATTAAACTAACAATCGAGTTGACACGACCCAACTTAGCCTTTGGTATATAGCGCTGTAAGGCGACATCAACCGGCGTATTCACATAGGTTATGAGTAGACCAATGCCAACCGATACAACCATTAACAAAATGTACATAGAAAGAAAATTAAGTGTTTGATTGACGTAAGACCAAACGATGAGACCTAGCAAAGCAACACCGATGGTAAATCCAAATAATCCTTTTAACAAAGGTTTGTGAACCTTAGATTTAGATGGTTTGCTCGACAAGTAAATCGCCATAAAAATACTACCAATGGAAAAGGCAAGACCCACAAGCGAATAATAAATCGGATCTGATTGAACGATTTGATTAAAGAAATAAGGTTGAGCGACACCAAACAAAGGAGCTGCAAACATGTTCACGGATAAAATAACAAGCACAAACATAAACATCCCCTTAGTTTGAAGAATAAATTTGAATCCTTCACTAAATTCTTGAATGGCTAAAGTTAAGGTAAGTTTATTTTCGTTTTTTTCATGAATAGAAGTTTTGATAAACATTTCAGAGATAGCAGAAAGAAGATAACTTACACTCGTAAGAATGAAAATAAACCCTACACCCAGTAAACCATATAAAACGCCACCGGATAGTGCTCCAATAATGGAAACAAAGGCGCGTTGCCCAGCGTTCAAACTGTTCGCTTTTTGCAAATCCGAGTCTTCTACCAAATAAGGAATAGAAGCGGTAACAGCAGGAGCAAAAAGAGCACCGTTCACCGAGAATATGAAAGCAGTTATGTACAATACAATTAATTGAGGTGTTGTTTGTGCCATGTCCAATGTAATTCCAGCAATCGTGAAAGAAGGTTTTAGGAGGATCAGTAAACCCGCGATGAGGATAGAAAGACCACGAATATAGTCGGTAATATAAATTATTTTAATGCGATTGAGTCGATCGACTAATACACCTGCAAGTGGGGTTAAGGCAACATAGACGATGCCACCAAATGCCATATAATAGCCTGCTTGAGAGGCAGAATTAGTTAAACTTAAAATGTACCATCCTATTGCAAAATTATATAAATGGTGTCCGATATCACTGACAAGACGTCCAAAGAATAATAATGCAAAGTCACGATTAATCAACATTGGTTTTTTCATACCAAATTAATATACACTTTTTCAATTAAATAAAAAGATAAAGTTAGGCGAAAAATTTACATTCTTGGAACGATTTTTTTTGTATATTTAAACAAGAGGTAAAATATGGATACTCCTTTTTATTTAATAAAACATCCGCTCATTGATCATAAAATGACCATTTTGCGAGAAACACAAACTGCGAACAACTATTTCCGCACTCTCGTTAAAGAAATTACGACCTTAATGATGTTTCAAGCCACCCATCATTTAGCGTTGGAAAAACGGGTGATAGAAACTCCTGTTGAGTCCATGACAGGTCATGCTTTGGCAACAGAGGTGATGGTGATACCAATCTTACGCGCAGGTTTGGGGATGTTGGATGCGTTTACCAATATGATTCCTTCTGCTAGGGTAGGACATATTGGTTTGGCAAGAAACGAGGAAACCTTAAAACCTTCGGCCTACATCGTAAAATTACCCAAAATTAATCCGGATACACAAGTTTTTATTCTTGATCCGATGTTGGCTACCGGTGGATCGTTGAATTACGCAATCGATAGAGTTAAAGAAAAAGGTGCAAAATATATCGTATACCTAGGATTAGTCGGTGTCCAAGAAGGCATTAATGCCGTTCATGAAAAGCATCCAGATGTTCAAATTTATTTAGCGGCACTTGATCGTGGATTAAATGAGCACGGATTTATTGTTCCAGGATTAGGAGACTGTGGAGATCGGTTATACGGGAAGGAAGATTAATAATCTAAAACGCAATCAACAGCATAATTTGATTTGATTAATCGTTGATACCCAGGTAAATACGATAAATTAATTAAAAAGACAAAACTCAAGACAGTTCCTTCTAAACGTTCCACCATTTTAGCGATAGATAAAGAGGTACCACCAGTGGCAAGGACATCATCCAATATCACCACTTTTTGGCCTTTTTTCAATGCATCTTCGTGCATAAAAAGCTGAGTTTTCCCATATTCTAAAACGACATCTTCTTGAATCGCTTGACGAGGAAGTTTTCCTGCCTTACGCACAAGCACAAAAGGGATTTTCAATAAGGATGCAACCGCACCCCCAAAAATAAAGCCACGAGCTTCGGGGGAAACGATGATATCAGGTTTCAATATACGAACCTTTTCGGCAAGAGCACGAATGGCTTCGTGAAATGCTTCTCCGTTTCCTAATAACGGCGTAACATCTTTAAAAGAGACTCCCGGTATTGGCCAATCTCTGACTTCGGCGATATAAGGTTTGATATCCATTATTAATTATTCCTCCAAGGGTAATCTTTTGCATTCATGTTGATAATTTCTTTTTTCAATACTCCGACAAAGGGAACATTTCGATATTTTTCTTGGAAATCCAATCCGTAACCCACAAGAAATAACGGTTTAACGGTTGTGCCTACGTAGTCTGCTTCTAGTTTGGTTTTTCGACCTGAAGGTTTATCAAGCAACGTAACTAGCTTTACCGAGGAAGCACCTTCAGATTGAACTTTTTGTTTGATTTTTTTAAGCGTTAATCCAGAGTCAATAATATCTTCAATAATTAGAACATCTTTTCCTTTTAGACTCATTCGTGGCCAAAGATAGATTTCAACCCAATCGGTTGTTGCGGTTCCTCCGTGATAGCTGCTTGCTGCAATAAATTCGACATCACAATAAAAGTTGAGTTTTTTGGTCAAATCAGACAAGAATGGATAAACCCCTTTTAAGACGGCTAATAAGAGGGGGGTTTTATTTGCATAATCTTCATTTAGTTTGGTTGCTAACGTTTCAATATGGGCTTGAATATCCGCTTCGCTGAGTACAATTGATTCGAAATCTGGATGTGTCGTTGGATTCATAACGCTTTTTCACCATACCTTTCGTTGTGAGGCGTTTTCATTGTCTTTGGTTTAACGTAACAATGACTTTTTCATTATATAAAAAGCGTTTACAAACTTAAAGTAAAGTATAATTCTACTATTAGGAGACAAAGTATATCTCATTGGTTGAGTTTAAATAAAAAACACAACTATCTATCGCTACAAATTAAAAACTAATGACTTCATACTATTAGTAGAAAAGGAGAAGAATGATGAAAGAAACATTTGGAAAAAGATTAGCGGGGTTAAGAAAACTAAAGAAATGGACGCAAGAGGAAGTTGCTCAAAAATTAAATGTCTCGGCTCAAGCGGTCAGCAAATGGGAAAATGATTCCTCGTTGCCGGATTTAGATATGCTGCTTTCAATCGCAGAATTATTTCACACTACAACCGATGAACTATTAGGGAAAGTTCCAACATCGATTGTCGAACTGAAAGAAGCAACGAAACTAGACATTAATAAGTTGGTCTTTCGAATTAATATTCGATCAACAGATGGTGATAAAGTTAAAGTTAACTTACCAATGCCTTTAGTTATGATTGCACTTGATACCGGATTTACTCCCAAAGTTGATGGACGTGATGTTTTAAAAGATATCGACTTTAAAAAAATCATCGAGCTTGTTGAACAAGGCGTGATCGGTAAAATTGTTGAAATCGAATCAAAAGATGGAGACATCGTTGAAATCGTGGTGGAATAATGCGTATTCTAGTTCGCGAAGAAAATAGAACAGTCATTAATTTGTGGATTCCTTCGGGACCCCGTTTTGTTGGATTTATCCTACGTTGGTTACGAAACGACGAAGGACAAACTATGGATGCTGATACTCGGAAGAAAATCGTAATGACTTACCAAAAGATTAGAAAACATCATAAAAATTTAGTGATTGCAGACATCACCTCAAAAGGCGGAACAAAGGTATTTATCAAACTTTAGAATGTCGACAAAAACACGAAACTAAATGATCGTTAATCACGCCAATAGCTTGTAAATGGGCATAGACGATAACTGGTCCAACAAATTTCATTCCGCGCTTTTTTAAATCCTGACTAATCAAGATAGAAAGCGGGCTACTCGCAAGTAAGTCCTTCGAGGACGTGGGTTTTGAGTCAATTACGTTATGGTTTGTAAAATGCCAAATATATGCATCAAAAGAACCCCATTCTGATTGGATGTGAAGAAATACCTTGGCATTTTGAATCGCAGACCGAATTTTATTTTCTGACCGAATTATTTTTGGGTTTTCCAATAACTTTTTCACATCTTCATCGGTGTAAAAGGAAATGGTTTGTGCATCAAATTCATCAAAGGCTGCACGAAAAGCTTCCCGTCGATTGAGAATGGTTTCCCAACTTAAACCTGCTTGAAATGTCTCTAATAATAAATATTCAAAATGTTTTTTCTCATCATGTTGAGGTTTCCCCCATTCCTCATCGTGATAATGAACATAGAGAGGATTATTTAGTTTGACCCAGCCACATCGAATTTTTGTATCCATACTAGAAAAGAAAGGGAATGAATCGATATCGATTTTTTTTCCATTCCTTATAAGCGGGAATATGACTTTCGAGTGCTTTTTCCTCACTCACCATACGTAGAAGTAAACCTACAAAGACGAGGGGTGTGAACAGACTTAATGCAAAGATGTTTCCAAGATAGAGGGGAAAGGCGATGGTTAATAAGAATAAACCTAAATAAAGAGGATGGCGTAAATAACGATAAGGACCCTTGGACACTAGTTCCATGGATGTGTCCACATTGACGTGACGCGTAAAATGCTGACCTAATAAGCGCGAGGAAAAATATCGTAAAGCTAAACCAATGGCATAGAAGATCATGGCAATCCATTGAAAAAAAGGATATATCTCTAAACTTGCCCAATTCCCCAATCCTTCACGATTGAACCAAATAGAGCCTGCAATGGTAAGTCCAATGGTCAAAACAAGTCCGTAAAAGGACCAACGATCTTGGTACCGTCCCTTATGACTCTTATTTCGAAAAAAAACAAACTCAAGAATCCACATGAGATTCGCAATATAGAAGATGATGTTTAATCCAGAAAAGGATTGCAAATGTTCCATTAGGAAGCGTAATCGATATGTAAGGTTATACCACCATAGTTGGAAGCTTCAGAAACAAATTCGATGGTAAAATCAATGGCTCCCAAACTTGATTGATGCCATGAATAATTCACATTTTTATTTCCACGAAAGATGTTGCCAGGACGATAAACATCGCCTTGCCACATCCAACCCGATGGATTTGCATTGTACAAGGAGTTATTCCCGTCCGCCTCAATATACTTAATGAGTTTGTTCGGCGTATCGGTATTGTTATTAATCGTCATGGTTGGGTAGTTTTGGGAATTGTTAACGCCCAATCGCGCGTCGACATGATATAGTACCATTCCCGGTTGACCATCAAAGAAGAAGTCATTCAACCCTGTGTAAAATCCTGTGGGTGTGTAATACATCGCGACAATAAATTCATCGAATAAGGTACCGTTCCATTGATCCGTGATGATGAGTGCTTGCCCAGATGAAATATAAGGGAGTAAGGTTGTGACCATGGAGCGATCCACCACAAGTGGATCAATCCAACCTAAAATCATTTTTGACCAAGGGTTGTGATCACCTGCATTACCGTCCATCATATCAGCACCACCTAGTCCATGTTCATTTCCCGAACCATCGGAGGGAGCATAATCGTAATAGTCTTCTAAACCAAGCATGTGTCCCGTCTCGTGAATAAAGGTTAACGAATCGACGGCGTTATTGTAATAAACAAATTCATAAGGCATCCAAATATAACTTGTTGGACGAACTCCATCAAACGAAGAGTTTCCAAAGTATGTATATAAGTAAGCCCACCAAAAAGAGGCCCATTCGCCTGCTGGGTGATTGTAAATCATATAAATGCCATCGAGATATCCGTCATTGTTGTAATCAAATTCCGTAAAATCAATCGTGTTATTGTAGTACGTCATAATTTCATTAATCACAACAGAATTTGGATCTGCAGATGTTAGATTTTCATAATAGCTTGAATTGAATTGTGTACGGAAAGGATCTAGGACAACCCCTTCTAAATCGAGTTTGTCAAACGAAGATTGTTTATAGAAACTATTTAACGATTGAAAGGAGGAATTACCCGCCCCGTTAAAGGCAGTATTAATGTTGTTTTTCACAGCGGTTGGATTGGCGTAAATACTATCGGGAAATTCAACGGGTACGACTAAAACTTTAGGATTACCTACCGAAGGAATACTCCAAAAATCCGCTAAGTCTTGAACATATTGAAGTGACGTTGGAATGAAAGGGGCCTCATTATTGGTGAGTGAAGTTGTACTAGAATCTTGGCTATTGCTGGTAACGGAAGAAGATGCACTAGAACCAACGATAGAAGTCGTTTCCGTCGATGTACTAGGAGTTAAGGATGAATCAGGAATACTAATCGAAGGAAAAGTAATCATATCGCAAGCAGACACAATGAAGACTATTGGGGATAATAACCAAATACTTTTTTTCATTTTAACTCTCCTATTTGTGAGCAAATCGACTTGCGGCAGCAGCAGCGATTGCCCCCACCATGTCATCTAGAAAGGTGTGACATACGCCTTCTTTTTTGCCGTCTTCATTCAACCGTCCAACGATACCATACTTGGTTTTATCAATAAACCCAAAGTTTGTCATAGCTATGGAACCGTATAGATTGCAAATACCATAAGCGAGTACCTCATCCATGCCATATAAACCCTCATCCATTTGAACAATTTTCTCAAGGTCTTTATTGGCGTAAGTACTTTTTTCTGCGGATACATCTAATTCAATTGCGGTAATTAAGGCATGCCAAACCTCACGCTTATCAAGAACACGAAGCACACTTTCTTCTAAATCTTTGTGTTGAAGATTGACGTGGTAAGGTTTTTGCAAATAGTAAACACAATCAACGATATCATCGAGTGTGACACCTCGTGATTGAAGTAAAATCAATGCTTTTTCTGTAAATGGATTCATAGTTATACAATATCATATCTAAGGTTCATCGTGCGGAGCTGCCATCGATGTAAAAAGTTTTTTTGCTTTTTTTTGCCAGCGTAAACCTCTCCACCGTAACCATAAATTCAACCCTCTTAACGCTTCATCAATTGCTAAAGCAATCCAAATACCGACAATTCCAAGCATTAAAAAATCTCCCAATAGTAAGGCAAGCGGCAAAATAATGAGCCATTGAATTATGACGATTGAAAGAAGCGGATATCGCACATCTCCACTAGCTTTAATCGCTCGGTTTACAACAAGGTTAAAGACACGGCCAATTTCCAATAGGACATCGGCGATAGCGATGTACATTAAATATTGAATGACAAGAGGATCGTTGGTATACCACGTAGAGATAAAAACCATGCCAAAAGCCAATAATAAAGAAGGAATAATCGAGAAAACAAATGCAAGTTTCACAGAATAACGAATGGTACTTTGGGCTTCGATATAATTTTCTTCTCCAAGGAGTTGGCCAACCCGAATGGCTCCAGAATTAGCCAACGCAGAGGCAATAAAAAAGGTAAACATGGCTAAAGAGTCAAAGTAAGCTTTGGCAATGATGGCTTCGGTACCATATCCTGCAATAAATCGTGTAATAAGCATCATAAATAACGCATAACTTAGATTTTCTAATGTTGCAGGGGCACCCACTTTAAAAATGAGTTTGGTAATAGGTTGTTTGAAAGGATTTCTCTTAGGGATGGTGAACGTTAATCCAAGATGGCGATGGATAAAATAAGCAAGACTAATCAAATAGACAAACCTTCCTAAAATAATGCCAAGTGCAGCTCCAAAAACACCTAAGGATGGAATTCCTAACCAAGGCACCCCAAAAATAAAAATGGCAGATCCTAGTAAGATTGTCATATCACAAAAAAACAAGGCATAAAAAGCCTGTAACGTTTTTCCATTCGCGTAAAGGGTTTGATTAAACACTAGAAAAATGGCATTGAGGATAAAAAATGGAGCGAGGATTAAACCATATTCCTCTGCATGGACACGGACGGAGGCTTCAAGTTGATAAAAGGAAAAAATCTCATGGTAAAATAAGAAAAAAATGACTGTCCCGATTATCGCAAAAATTAGAGCAAAATATAAGGCATGAGAAAAGATGGATTGCATCTTTTTTTGGTTTTTCTGCCCAGCGGATTGCGCCATTAGAATTCCAGCCCCCATGGAAACAATGGCAAAAAATAAAAAAATTGTATTATTCACTTGTCCTGCGATGGCAACTCCCGCTGCGACTTGATCAGAGTAATTAGCGAGCATCCAGACGACAATATTGCTGACTAAAATAACAAAAGTCACTTCCAGAATGAGTGGAAGTGACAATTTTAGAAAACGAGTGGATTGAATCCGTGTTAAATTTGGAACCATAAGGAACCAGATAAGATTGTATACTTATTTTTAAAATTTTAAAGAGTTATTAAAGTGCCACTAATTCAAAATCTTCTTTGTTGATTAAAATGGCGATAGGACGACTTTCCGAGAAGGTTTCCATGGATAATTGGGCAAACACATCGATGACCGTAAGTGTTTCAATCGTGGTGTTCTCCCAAACCCAACCCTCATCATCTGCGTCCGGGTTTTCTGGGTCATAATCTACGATCATTTCATAAGTAAAACTGTCAGACATTTCAATATCAACATCGACCAATAAAGCGGTTAATTGGCTCGTAAGTAGATTGAGGGCGAGTGAGATCGAAAACGTGTTGATGGTTACCATTTCAATTGTGTCTTCAATAAGGGTATTCAAAAATGCTTCATCTTCAGAAGTTAAGGTCAGGTTTTCTGTGCCTTCTAAAAACATATCACGAACCATTTGATTGAAGTCATCTTGTGTAATCTCGTAATTAATATCAAGTGTAGATCCAGTAATCGTAGCTTCTAAACCAGGAATAGTATCAACAAAAGGCAACCATTCATTGATGAAAGCTTCTTGTTCTTCGCTTGTCATTTCATTAGGAGAGAGACCAAGTTCTTCAGGAGCCTGCATAGGAAACTTGATTTTGGAGGTTGGCAAGGAACCTGAAGTAAGGGAAGTTAACAGTTCACTAGCATTCGATAAATCCAAGTAGGCGATGCC
>JAURLC010000049.1 GCA_030831415.1 Bacillota bacterium
AAGTGATCGCTCACTTAACGATACCGAATATGTCATGTTTGATATAGAAACGACAGGTTTATCTTCTCGTTATGATCGGATTATTGAATTCGGAGGTGTTCGAGTTAAACAAGGTCAAATTGTGGATCGTTTATCCATGCTCATTCACCCTGGTGAGGTTCCTTTGCAATCCACAGCAAGTCAAATTAGCGGAATTACAATGGGGATGCTTGAAGGACAACCTACCTTTGAAGAAGTTGCGGAAAAGATTCGCATGTTTTTAAGTGATGCGATTGTTTTATCCCATAACGCTCCATTTGATATTGGGTTTTTGCAAGCAAGTTTTGCACGAATAAACCAACCTTTTGAAGTACCGGTTATCGACACCTTAACATTATCTCGTCACGTCTATCCTGACGCTAAATCCCATCGTCTTGGTGCCCTTGCCAAACGATTAAGTGTTCGATATGAAGAAGATAAGGCTCACCGTGCGATTTATGATGCAGAAGTCTTAGTCGGTGTTTGGCAAGCGTTGCGAGAATTATTGATGACCGATTATGGCATCACAACGCATGCAAGTCTTTCATCATTACAAGCGAATGCTTCGGTATTACAAAATCAGCGACCATATCACACGACGGTCTTAGCAAGAAATCAACAAGGATTAAAAGCCTTGTATCAACTCATTAGTGCTTCTCATCTTGATTACTTTTCCGATATTCCACGCATTCCTCGACAAAAGATCATGGAATTACGTGAGCATTTATTCATTGGTTCTGCGTGTATGAATGGAGAAGTATTTGAAAAAGCAAGAACACAGTCTAAAGAAGCACTTGAAGAAGCGATTCGCTTTTATGACTATATTGAAATTCAACCTCTGGATCAATATGAATTTTTAGTTCATACCGGAACGATGGAATCGTTACAAGATGTTCAACGTGTATTAGTTGATATGCTTGATATTGCCAAACGACTAGACAAAAAAATTGTGGCAACTGGGGATGTTCATTATCCAACACCAGACGATAAACTCATTCGCGATGTTTATATTAGTGCAAAGGGACTTAAAGGGGTCAATCACCCTCTTAATCCGTATTATCGAAAAGATTTAAAACCGTTTGAGAATCCGAATGCTCATTATCGATCAACGCAAGAAATGCTCGAAGCGTTTTCTTGGTTGCCTCAAGAAGAAGCATTCGCGTATGTAGTCACCAATACACAACTTCTTGATACCATGATTGAACCGATTACTCCGATCCAGGCCAAACTAAAAACCCCAAATCTTGAAGGCGTGGATGAAAAATTAAAAGCGAGATGTTACACAAGGGCGCATGCTCAATATGGAAAACCCCTTCATCCGCTCATTGAAGAGCGATTAGAAAAAGAATTGCACGGGATTATTGCTTCAGGTTATGCGGTTATTTATTACATTACCGCTACCGTAATTGGCAAAGCAAATGATGCCGGTTTTATTGTTGGATCACGCGGATCTGTTGGGAGTAGTTTTGCTGCAACGATGGCTGGGATTACCGAAGTGAATCCGCTTCCTCCTCACTATTACTGCCCTTCTTGCCAATTTGTTGAGTTCTCAAAGGATGGATCCATCAAATCGGGTTTTGATTTACCAAACAAAGCATGTCCTCAATGTCAATCGCCATTAAAAGGCGATGGTCAAAATATTCCTTTTGCGACGTTTTTAGGATTTAATGCCGATAAAGTTCCGGATATTGATTTAAATTTTCCGCGAGATTATCAATCGATTGCCCATGAAGAAACGGCAAAATTATTGGGAGAGAATGGTGTTTATCGAGCGGGTACCATTGAAACTGTTGCCGAAAAAACGGCCTTTGGTTATGTCAAAGGGTATTTAGAAAGTAAACAAGATACCTCAACAAAACTCTCACAAGCATCATTAACCGTTTTAGCCAAAAAAGTAGAAGGTGTCCGTCGCACTTCTGGGCAACATCCTGGAGGGATTGTCGTTGTACCCAAAGAATATGATGTTCATGATTTTACCCCGATTCAACGACCTGCAGATAATCAAGATACACATATTATTACGACCCATTTTGCCTTTGAAGCTTTACACGACTCGTTATTAAAATTTGATATGTTAGGTCATGTCGACCCGATGGCATTAAAAATGATGGCTGATTTAACTGGTTATAATGTTCATGATATTCCCCTAAATGACCCACAAGCACTCGCGGTTTTTGCAACCGATGAACCACTTCAACGAAAAGAAAAATGGTTGGATTTTGCAAACGGAGCGATGGGGTTACCTGAATTTGGCACACTCTTAGGTATGGATATTCTAAATGTTATTCAACCAAAAACATTTAATGACTTGGTCATCATTTCTGGGCTTGCCCATGGTACGGATGTGTTTAATGGAAATGCCCGTGAACTCATCGAAGATAAAGTGGCAACTGTGGATCAAGTGATTGGCTGTCGTGATGATATTATGACGTATTTGATAAGTTTAGGTGTCGATGCTTTAATCGCATTCCGTATTATGGAAGATGTCCGTAAAGGGAAAGGGTTAACCGCAGAATATGAAGCGATAATGCGTGCTGTCAATGTTCCTAGTTTTTATATTCAATCATGTAAAAAAATTCAGTATTTATTTCCTAAAGCCCACGCAGTTGCTTATGTAACGATGGCCGTACGGGTTGCTTACTTTAAAGTTCATGATCCATTAGCCTACTATGCAACGTATTTTACCTTACGCAGTAAGCAATACGATTATTCACTGATGTTGGCAACACCGAAGGCTATTTATGAAAAGCTAGAAAGTTATAAACGGTTAAAATCTGAATCCAGAAAGCGATTACCTCCCAAAGATGCCGATATTGAAGTAACGTTAATGAATGTTTTAGAAATGAAGGAACGAGGATATCATATACTTCCCCTTGATTTACTCCGTTCAAATGCAACAACCTTTTTGCTTGACCGAGAACGGAATGGGATTATTCCTCCATTCATCGTTTTGGATGGCTTGGGGGAATCAGCTGCTTCGAGTATTATTGAAGCTCGTCAGCAAACTCCTTTCACATCCCTTGAAGATTTAAAGAATCGTACAAAATTATCCAAAACCAATATCGATCAATTAAAGTCGTTTGGTGTCTTGGATGAACTCGATCGAATGGAAACGATTTCTTTATTTTCATTTGATGCATAAACGGATAAAATAGGATAGGCACGGGATGTAGCGCAGCTTGGTAGCGCGCTTGGTTCGGGACCAAGAGGTCGTGGGTTCGAATCCCATCATCCCGACCATTTTGAACAAACAAAGTGGTTTTTGATACACTTACAGTAGGCGGTTGTAACTCAGCTGGATAGAGTATCTCACTCCTAAGGAGAAAGTCGGGCGTTCGAATCGCTCCAACCGCGCCAAATTATTCGATGAAAACATGGTGGTATCAACGGTTTTTCAAACGATGGCATTTCTTTGTTGCCATGTATACGCTTTGGATGTTATTCAACTTTCAATGGGATCTTTGGACGTGGAGTTTAGGGGCGATCATTAGTGTGCTCATGACTTTATTTACCTCGTTTGTGTTATATGATGAAACGAAATTAAAGAGTCATATGTTATCTTCCCTTCAACTCATTGCCTATTTTTTAATTTATTTAAAGAGATTATGGTCG
>JAURLC010000050.1 GCA_030831415.1 Bacillota bacterium
GAAATCATGATTATTCGTGATACTTATCGCCTCGCACAAAAACCTTAAGGAGCACCACCATGCCAACACAAAAACAACTTTATAAAACGATTTTATCGAAAATCAAAAAGTATCCAAAAATCGTCGTTTTTCGTCATCAAATTCCTGATTTTGATGCTTTAGGTACCCAATGGGGTCTCGTCACGTGGCTAAAAGATAATTTTCCCAAGAAAGTCATTCATGCTGTCGGTAAAGATCAAGGATTTTTTCGCGATGACCTTTATCCGAAAATGGATATCATCGAAGATGATTTTTTTGACTCAAATACCTTAGCGATTGTCGTTGATACCGCTAATACCGCTCGCATAGATGATGCTCGTTATGACAAAGCGGCGGAAGTGGTTAAAATCGATCATCATCCGAACTTGGAACCATATGGCCAAACCGTTCTTGTTGACACCACGACGTGTGCAGCAAGTGAACTCATAATGGTTATGATTCAAAGTTTTGGACGCAGATACAAACTTAGTCAACAAGCTGCAGTCTACTTTTTCTCTGGCATTGCCGGGGATAGTGGTCGCTTTATGTATAGTTCAACTTCTCCTCAAACATTTGCGATTGCCAAGCGATTATTAGAAACGGGTATCAATGCCAACCGCGATGTGTACTTAAAAATGTATGAAAAAACATTACAAGATTTAAACGTTACTGCCCACATCCTTTCAAATTACAAAGTTAGTGAAAAAGGGGTGGCTTACTACATCTTGAGTTACCAAGATCAAGTCAATCTAGGGATCGTTTCTCAACGTGGAAAAGACAACGTCAATTTATTTGCAAACATTAAAGATGTTCACATTTGGTGCTCAATCTCTGAAGACAAAGAAAATAATGTATGGCGCGTTTCAATTCGTTCAAAATTGGTGAGCATTAACGACGTTGCCCGAACATTTGAAGGGGGCGGTCATCCCCAAGCCAGTGGTGCCAAACTTCCCTCCATTTCCGATTTACCATCCCTAATAACTGCTTTAGAAAACCTTTTGTAAATCCCGTCTTTTTATCGGGCGAATCACCATGGTTTGTGATACAATAAATCCAATGAGGAAATGCCCTTGTTTATCCCTTTACACACGTATTCTTCTTATTCCTTTTTATCTAGTGGTTTAACAATTGACCGCTTAATTTCTGCTTGTAAAAATAATCAATATTCTGCAGTCGGACTGAGTGATCTTCACGTCTTGTTCGGTTTACCTGAATTCACTTCGTTAGCCAAACGTTACCATCTTGATCCCATTATTGGCATGGACATTCAACATCTTGGTTTTTTATGGACTGTTTTTGCCAAAGATGAAATAGGTTATCGTTGGCTCGTCAGTGCATCTTCTGCAATCAATCATCAACAACCCATTCCATCTTTTTCTACGCTTGGTGATCATGGTATCGTTGTGATTTCCCCTCATTTATCCCCTGCTTTTGATGTTACTTCTTCAACTTTGTCCCGTGAATTAGCGTCAATAACTTCGGGTGTTAAAACTTGTTTAATTGGATTACCCTTACATCATCAAGCCTCGAATAAAAGCATAGAAGAATACCGTCAATTTGCCTCAACGTACGGGTATGAATCACTCGCATTTCCTTTGATTTTATATACCAAACCTTCCGATGCAATCATCGTTGAAATTCTTGGCGCAATCAGTCGAGGGGACACCTTAACCATCAAAGAAAAGAATGGTGTCAATGCTTTTCCCACTCAAGAAGAACTATCCAAAAGTTATACCGAAGAGGAAATCGTTAAAACACAATGGTTAGCGAGTCAATGCAATGTTCAATTTCAACAAAAACGAGGAGAACTCATTCAATTTGATCCCGAACAATCCGGGGTGGATTTATTAAGAGAATGGGCAATTGAAGGATTGCAACAACGTCCCATAGATTTTTCAAACCTCGATTATTTACAAAGACTCGATGATGAATTAACGATGATTGAACAACTCGGTTTTTCCGATTATTTTTTAATCGTGTCTGATTTTGTACGTTATGCAAAATCCAATCATATCCCTGTGGGTCCTGGTCGGGGTTCAGCACCTGGAAGTCTGGTAGCCTACGCCTTAGGAATTACGGATATTGATCCATTACCCCACCAACTTTTATTTGAACGATTTTTAAATCCTTCTCGCAAGACTATGCCGGATATTGACATTGATATTGCCGATGTCGATCGTGAAAAAATCGTTTCCTATTTACGTCAAAAATATGGATCTAATCGAGTTAGCAACATTATCACCTTTCAAACCATTCAAGCAAAGCAAGCGATTCGAGATATTGGTCGCGTCTATCAATTTTCGCAAACATCCGTTGATTTAATTAGTAAAATCCTTAGTGAAACTAAAGCGGATTTAAAAACAACGTATAAACAAAGTAAAGCGATGCGTACGCTCTTTGAATCCGATTCTGAATGCGCAGAAATAATTCGTCTCGCTCATAAAATTGAAGGATTTGTTCGACAATCTGGGATGCATCCAGCGGGTGTCATCTTAAACAATTCTTCGTTGCAAGAAACGATACCGACACTATTCAATGGTCAATTTCTGGTGAGTCAATATGATATGACGAGTTTAGAAGCTCAAGGGTTTTTGAAAATTGATATTTTAGGTTTACGTAATTTAACCTTTATTCAACAAACACTTAACGCATTAAAACTTGATCAAATCGACGTAGATTTATCAACGATTCATTTTGAAGATCCACTCGTGTATCAAACGTTACAAAAAGGATTAACCATGGGAATTTTTCAACTTGAATCCCAAGGTATGAATCGAGCGATTCAACTCATTCAACCTTCTTGCTTTAATGATATTGTCAGTTTACTTGCGCTTTATCGACCGGGCCCGATGGATAATATCGATAGTTATGCAAAAAGGAAAAAAGGAAGTGAACCGATTACGACGCTAGACCCTCAATTAAATCCAATTCTGGCACCCACCTATGGCATTATTGTGTATCAAGAACAAATTATGCAAATTGCCCAAGTCATGGCAGGATTTTCCCTGGCTAAAGCCGATGATTTTCGTCGTGCCATTGCCAAAAAAGATAACGAACAAATGTCGCAATTAAAAGCGGATTTTATACGAGGTGCGGTCAGTCAAGGGTATAAAGAAGATCACGCGTCGAGTGTGTACAACCATATAAATAAATTTGC
Source organism: Bacillota bacterium (assembly GCA_030831415.1). Lineage (GTDB taxonomy): Bacteria > Bacillota_I > Bacilli_A > RFN20 > CAG-826 > UBA970. The sequence goes on from JAURLC010000050.1 coordinate 3,176, forward strand.
AGATTATGGTTTCAATAAATCCCATTCGGTTGCTTATGCGGTCATCTCCTATCAAATGCTGTATTTAAAAACCCATTATCCTCAAGCGTTTTTTGCAACGTTATTAAACCAAAACAGTATTTCACAAGATGAAAAACTTTCTCATTATTTAGAAGAAATTCGATCATTGAAAATTCCGATACTTTCACCGAGCTTGTCTCATCCTACCTCACGTTTCACGTTACAGAATAGTTCCTTGGTTGCACCCTTATCCCTCATCAAAGGGATCCATAAAGATCTCGCTTTGGTAATTGAAAAAGAATGGAATCAAAAACCATTTGATGATTTTTTTGATTTTGTTACTCGCCTTTATGGCCACAAATTAACCGCAACACAATGTTTAGCTCTCATTGATGCCGGGGCATGTGATGATTTTCATCCCTCTCGAGCAAGTTTACGCGCATCAATTCCTAATGCAATGAAAAACGCGGCGATCTCCAGTACCTTTTTAGATGAATCCCTCGGATTGTTACCGGATACGCCTCTGCCGAAAATGTCCTACGTTATCGCCGAAGATTCACCTTTAGAAAACATCGAACGTGAACTAGAGGTACTTGCAAACTTTTTATCCCAATCGGTCTTAGATCGTTTTACACCTCCTGTTGATTTTCCCCCCTTACAAACGATTCAAACCATTATTCAACAACATTCATCGAATAGCATAGCCACAGGTGGCATCATCAAACAACGACGAATCGTCCAAACAAAATCCGGACAAACGATGGCATTTGTGACCCTTTATGATGAAACAGGTTCTCTAGAAGCAATTATTTTTCCACGTTTATTTGAGCAAGTATCCGCATCTTTAGAACGAGGTCGAATTGTGATGATTACGGGGAAAAAAGATGCCGAAAAAGCTAATACGCTTCTTGTTGATCAATTAAAGGATGTTCAATCATGAAAAAAATGATCATTATTGATGGGAATTCGCTTTTATTTCGTGCTTATTTTGCTTCTGTTTATGGTGGAGGTCAACCCTTAACGAATAAAGCGGGAGTCCCAACCAATGCTGTTTATGTCTTTGCTAACATGATTCATAAACTTATTTTTCCTCTCCCAAAAAATGACGAATTACACGTCGTTGTTGCCTTTGATACAGGGAAGAAAACCTTTCGTCATGAACAACTTGAATCCTACAAAGCGCATCGAAAACCTGTTCCGGATGATCTTATAATGCAATTTCCCATCGCGCGGGAATTCCTCCAAGCACTTCAACTGTTTACATTTGAACAAGATGGTTTCGAAGGCGATGATGTAGCTGGGACCGTTGCAATGTGGGCAAAAAAAGAAGCCTATGATGTTCACATTTATACGTCTGATCGAGACTTTCTTCAATTATGTCAACCAGGTATTACTGTTGAATTAATCAAAAAAGGCGTCAGTGACATTGTCTCGATGAACGATGAAAAAGTTTTCGAAGACTTTGGGATTACCCCTTCTCAAGTGCCTGACTACAAAGGGTTGGTAGGGGATGCAAGTGACAACATTCCTGGAATTCCAGGTATTGGGGATAAAACTGCCGTTAAATTGCTTCAACAATATGGGCATTTACAAGCCATTTTTGATGCCGCACCGTCGATGTCGGGAAAACTTGCTCAGTCGTTGGTGGAACACCAGGCGATTGGGCAACTTTCAAAAGAACTTGCGATGATCCCAACCACGATGTCTCTTCCATTTGCTTTATCCCAAACAGCCTATCATGGCGTATCTGAGCCTCTCCTTAAAAAATTTATCCAACAATACGACATGCGTTCTTTAGCCGATCGATATTTAGGCTCCCCATTGATTGAGAAAAAAACATGGGATTATGTTCCATTTGCATCTATCCCTTTGATTGAAGAGGGTCACATTGGTCTCGTTGGAATTGGATTAGCTTCCAATTATTATCAACAACCTTCTAGCGGTTATGCGATTGAATATCATCAAACGATTTACGTGTTAGAAGAAAATCCGTGGGAAAACTCACGCTTCTGTTCCTTGCTTTCGAATGAATCCATTAAAAAAACGACTTATGATAGTAAACGGTTATACGTGGAAAGTCTTCGTCATGGGGTTGATTTGTTAGGCGTCACTTTTGATGTTTATGTAGCAACGTTAACCCTCGATGAAACACCTTCTTTACAACGGAAGCAAATCTTTTTTAACCAAGGCATTGAACTTGATGAAGACCCCATTATTGAAGCCGTTCAAATGGCCCATACGTTAACGAAAATGGAGACTTCTTTACGAAAAGAACTTCAAGAAAAATCTCTTGAAAATGTTGTTTATAACATTGAATTTCCACTTTCAAGAGTGCTAGCAAAAATGGAGGTTGAGGGCATCCCATTGGATGTGAATCATTTATCCACGATGCAGGCGGAATTAACATCACGGCTCGCTTCGTTAAAGGCAACGATGGATACCTTTACGACAAAACCGATGAATTATGATTCTCCAAAACAAGTTTCAGAATGGTTATTTACAACGCTTGGACTTCCCAATTACAAAAAAGGTTCAACAAGTGTCGATGTCCTAAAAAGCTTAGTCAACAAGCATCCTGCAATTGGGCCATTGTTAGACTATCGAAAATATGCTAAATTCCTTTCGACGTATGTCCTTTCATTACCGACCCAAGTTTATGAGGATGAAAAACTTCATCCACTTTATCACCAAGTTCAAACAACTACCGGACGATTATCTTCCTATGATCCCAATATCCAAAATATCTCGGTCAAAGATGATGAAACAAAAAAAATTCGAGAAGCATTTTATTACACGGATCCATGGGTCTTTTTATCCTTTGATTATTCCCAAATTGAACTCAGAATTTTAGCGGAACTTTCCTCCTGCCAATCGCTTCTCGATGATTTTGCCAATGACCACGACATTCACACGTCGACGGCTAAACGTTTGTTCGCGAATGGGGGAGAAGTCACCTCTGCCATGCGCCGACAAGCTAAAGCGGTTAACTTTGGCATTATTTATGGCATTTCAGCGTGGGGATTATCCGATCAACTCGGTATCGCCCCACAAGAGGCAAGTCAACTCATTGAGCAATTTTATCTTGCCTATCCTGAGTTGAAGCAATTCAATGAAACAACGCTACGTCAACTTCAAGAGCAACAATATGTTTCAACGTTGTTAGGAAGACGACGTTATTTACGTGATATTCAAGGAAGTTTTCAAGCCCGTGAATTTGCTAAGCGTGCTGCCATGAACGCTCCCATTCAAGGAACCGCCGCAGACTTGTTAAAACTTGCGATGATTCACGTCGATGATTATTTATCGAAAGGAGGTTTTCAATCGATGATGATTGCAACCATTCATGATGAAATCCTCATCAAATGTCATCAAAATGAACGAGAAACCATTATGCCTGCCATTCAAACGATTATGGAACAAGCACTTCCCTTACGCGTTCGTTTAAAAGTGGAAGGCGGATTTGCTTCCTCTTGGTATGAGGTTAAATAAATGCCCGAGCTTCCCGAAGTAGAAACGGTCGTTCGTCTATTAAACCGCCAACTCGCGGGTGCGACAATCGACCATGTCGAGTGGAAAGTTCCTTCCTTGCTCAAAGGCAATATTCACACGTTTTCTTCTCTTTTTCATCATCAAACCATCACCAGCGTAACCCGACGTGCGAAATATATTTTGATTCATTTTCACCATGGTTACACCCTCGTTTCTCATTTACGCATGGAAGGGAAATATCGAGAAATTGTGGACAACCAATCGACGCCATCGCCCTATGCACACGTCCTCTTCTATTTAAAAGACGGTCGAAGAATCGATTACCAAGATGTCCGAAAATTTGGAACGTTTGAGTTTATCAAGTCAGAAAACCTCCATCAACTCAAGAGTCTTGCTCAATTAGGTCCTGAACCGTTTGATATCAACGATATCCATGCTTTCCATGCACAACTAAGCAAGTCCTCTCGATCGATTAAATCGATCTTATTGGATCAAACCTTCATTAGCGGGCTTGGAAATATTTATGTTGATGAAACCTTATTTGCAGCTTTCATCCATCCTGGAACGCAAGGAAAAGAGTTATCGTTAATCCACGTTGAATCGTTAATAAAGGAAAGTCAACGCATTTTAAAGGAAGCGATTGAAAGTGGCGGAAGTCGCATACGAAGTTATAGTTCGGGTCAACCGATGGATGGCCAATTTACCTTAAAAATAAACGTGTATCAAAAACATGGAACCCCTTGTCCTCGTTGTCATCATCGCCTTGCACGTACCGTAATAGCGGGGCGAGGTACCCACTTTTGTCCTCGGTGTCAACATGATTCCTATATCCCTTTTGTGGTTGGTATCACAGGTTCCATGGCAAGTGGAAAGTCAACTTTTTTACAACGCGCTTTATCTGAAGGATATCCTGTTTTATCCGCCGATGATGTCGTTCATTCGTTATACCAAAAACCTTCCATTCAACGTCAACTCAAACACCTTATTCACCCTAATGTGATTCAAAATAAACACGTCAATGGGTCATTTTTACTCGAATGGTTATTACAAGCATCGTCCCATGTAAAAAAACTGGAAGCGTGGTTACATCCTCGTGTGATCAATTCAATCGTAAACTGGTTAAAAAAACAAAATACAATCGCATTTGTTGAGATTCCCTTATTGTTTCAATCGCATGCTGATGCATTTATTGATTTTATTGTCGCCATCGATCGTCCTTTTGAAGAACGGAAGAAAACCATTCAATCACGTCATCCTAACCGTCGATGGGAGCCTTATGTCTTGCTTGATGAAAAAAATATGTGGAAACAATATCGCCCTTTTATTGATCGCATCATTGAAAACGAAGGGTCACTAGAGGCATTTCACCAACGCATCCATGACCTTTTACAATCCGCTATAGCGGCGTCGCGGGTGGAATAAACAATTGGTATTCAAACGTTTTGATAAGTTCAATGAATTGTTTTGCTTTCGGTTTTTGGTTGGGAAACACGGTATATAACGTTAATAAATCTTCTAAGGTAAAACTCGAAATAATCAAGGTTGCCTTTTGCTGATGAAGGCGGTCTTGTAAAAGTGGAATCCATAATTGGTCTCGTGATTTATCGAGCACACTTTCGTCGCCTAAACGATCGATAATGAGAATATCTAGTCGTTTAAGTTGGTCGATTTCCCGAGCAAAAACGGTTGGCTCATTGTTTGATAAATCGAGTAAGCGTTGACTTAAGGATGGGGCTTCTATTACGCCAATGGTTCCTACTTCATTGAGAGCAAATTTGTAGGCAAACGTTGCAAGGGAAAAGCTTTTGCCGGTTCGCGGGGGTCCAAACACATACATATTTTTTGTTTTAATGGTGGAGAATCGTAATAAATATTGATTCAAAATTTTACTTAATTCCACGCGATGTTGACGTTTTCCAACGTCTAAAAACAACGCCCCATCTTTCCACGTATCGGGAAAATCATCGTAGAGTAAATATTGGTGGATGGTAAGTTGAGAGGCTAGCATCGGGCAAGGTGCCATATGCCGTTCTAAGTATCCACCTGCATTACGCTTTAATGTCACTTCATAATGACCCCTTGGCTTTATACAAGTTTTTTGGTACATACACTGCGCAATTTCTTGATGATCTTCTTGCATGTGTAATAACGTTGAAAGATGCTGTTGGATTTCTTCTTCTGATAACGAAAGGGTTTGAATCACCGAAGCAATATAGGCATCCGCTTTTAACGACTTAATGGCAGATTGAATCGCATCTTCAGGTTGGTCAATAACAAGGTTTACCGATTCGATTTTTTTCATTTGAGTGCCTTTAATTCTTCTTCTAAATCTTCACTTTGGTCGATGTTGTTCAAAGAGGAAGATACCTTTTGAGAAGAAGGGGTAGAGGAGGTATTTTTCGTTTTTGAATAGTTTTTACCTTTGTTTTCTACTTTCACAAAGTAATCGAACGTATCAATCGCATGCTGAAGATTTTCTCTTCCTAGGGATGCCGCAATTTTAAGGGTTAATGATTTTGGTAAGGTGTTTTCTTGAGTTCGCAAAACATAATCAAACAGTGCATTGATGACAGGGTACGGTAGACGCATCGAAAAATGGAGTTCTTCAGCAAGTTTTAAATCCGGTGCAGAAGGGGTTGCACCATTTTGTTTCAATTGTAAAAATTCAAACGGGGATAATGTTTCCATTTGATTGATTTCTGCGGCACGATCGGAGGGAGAATCGATAATTTTCTTTTGTTTGCGTTGCCGAACAAAGGGTAGACGCTTTTCTAAAATTGCTAACCGTGTTAATTCTTCAAAATTGATCGTTCCTGCCATGAGGTTGCTAACTTTAGGTGCAAGCAAAAGTTCACTTAATGCTAGTTCGTCTAATCCGTATAAGGTCGCATAATCAATAAGGAGCGGTAATTGAGATTGAAACAATGCAGGATTCACATCTAGTTTTTGTAAGTGATCTTGAAAACTCACCTCATCAAACGGTTTTCGTAAGGAGGATGTCGTTCTCCCCAACAAAGCCGAGGTGGTCGTTTGCGAAAAGGCATGATGATTTAAATCAGGATGAAACACTTCGCCAAAGGAGGCGGATACGTCTTCATAGTTTGCTTCCGAGGCAATAATGGAGTGAGCATCTTCAATACGTTGCCGTTCTTTTTCGCCAATAGCCATCGTTAACATTCCAGAAAGCAACGGATCTTGGAAAAAATCTGCAAATGATTTGGGTGCATATACTTCAAAACGGTATGACCACACTTCTTGGAGTTTAAAACGAGACGTTTGAAGTAAGCCAACCGCCTCGAGTCGACTACGACCATGGTGGAGTTGGGTGAGGTTCATGTCGGTACTTGATAACAATTGAGCAATGGAATGCACATCGCCAAAAGGTAAAAGGGGTTCTTGTCGTTTTAATGTTAAATAAAGCGCAAGAGCTTCTATGCCAATAAACGGTAAATATAGGATGGTTAAAAGACGATCATCCCCATCTGAAAGTAAGGATTGAATGCGAATTTCATAAAAATCATTGGAGGTAATTTGAGTCATATAAGTTAATTATAAAGCATATCATAATTTTATCTGTTAAGACTACATAATCTCTAGCGGTTTTCATTGAAATCATCATGTCGATTTGATACGATTAATTCGATTAAATTATGACACATTACATGTTAGATGGTTATGGTGTCCACGCTTCCTTGCCCTTGGGTCAAGCCGACTTTGTCAATGAAACGTTGAACCGTATTTTACTCGAATTACATTTAACTCCTATCTCACCTGCTTTTTTATTACCGTATGATTATGGCCTTGTTCCCGTCGATGATGGACTGTCTAGTTTTATCTTTCTTCAAGGGGGTCATGTAACCATTCATACCTTCCCATTACGTGGGGTTTATTTTGTTGATATTTTTAGTCAAGCAAATCTTGAGGAAGCCAACGTTACCCACGTATTTAATACCTTTTTACCGTTTAATCCTGTCATCTCTCGTTCTTTTTCTGTCCAACGGGACAAACCCGTTCATTCTGAACAATTCAATTCATCGGAAGTGTTTGGTCCTCACGTCCTTGCGCGCTTTAATCCGCAACGAAACGTAAGTTTAGAGGAGGCTAATCGCTTTTTGGAAGGCTTAATTGCTGATATAGGCATGACCCCCATTACCCGCAGTTTTTCCTTGCTTGATCGTTATCAAAATCCAACATTTTTATCGAGCATCGTGATGATTGCAGAATCTCATCTCTCAATTCATCAAAACTTACAAACGCATGAAGTTTGGTTCGATATTTTTTCGTGTAAGATGTTTGATTATGCCTCAGTGAGTTCATTATTAGAACATGCTTTTGGCAAAGTGGATTATTTTTCTACCATTCCTCGTGGTCAAAAACACGATGAACGTTCCACCCATTTAACCAATTCGAAAAAACTCGATATCAAAACGAAAGAAGCATTAAATCAATGGAAAAACAATCTCAAATGAAACGATCACTCGGTATTGGTGTGTTAACATCAGGTGGTGATTCACCTGGAATGAACGCAGCAATTCGAGCAGTCATTCGAAGTGGTCTCCGTGATGGTCATTCTATGTATGCCATTTATAATGGTTATCGTGGTTTAGTGCAAGGACAAATTGAAAAAGTGGATCGTTCCTTCGTCTCACAAACTATTAATCGCGGTGGCACGATATTACGTTCCGCTCGACTTCCTGAATTTGTCAAAGAAAGTGTCCAATTAAATGCAATTGAAACGTTAAAACGATTTCATATTGATGCGTTAGTCGTCATTGGCGGAGATGGAACGTATCGAGGTGCTAAAGATTTATCTTCACGTGGGATCAACTGTATCGGTTTGCCCGGAACGATTGATAACGATATAGCCTCAACTGATTACACGATTGGTTTTGACACCACATTAAATACGATTGTTCAAGCAGTCGATAAACTTCGAGATACAACCTTCTCTCATCAACGTTGCTCCATTATTGAAGTCATGGGCAATCGTTCAGGTGATCTTGCGGTTCATGCAGGGTTGGCTTGCGGTGCAGAACTCGTTATTTCTAGTGAACATCTGCTTCCGATGGATGACGTCATTGCACGTTTATCCTTTCAAAAAGAGTCATCGAAAAATCATGCGATGATGATTGTCTCAGAAAAATTATTTGATTTAGATGAACTTGCTACCTTAATCGCCACCAAAACCGGTTTTGAAGTTCGTACCGAAGTGTTAGGTCGCATTCAACGCGGTGGTTCTCCTTCTGCTTTCGATCGCATTTTAGCAACGCGAATGGGTGATTATGCGATTGCGTGTTTAAACCAAGGAAAATCAAGTCGTTGTATCGGCGTTCGTGGCAATACACTTATTGACTTAGATATTGATGAAGCGTTAACGTTATCCCGTCGTCCTGCCGACCATATTGTTGGTGTGATCGACCGCGTGAAATGAGGAAAAAAACATGCAATTTAGATTAGATAAAAAAACAAAGATTGTTGCCACGATTGGACCGGCATCGGATAAATACGAAACCTTTTTGAAGTTAATTGAAGCAGGCATGAATGTCATGCGGGTGAATTTTTCGCACGGAGATTATCCTTCTCATCTTGCGAAAATTGAGTTAGCGCGTCGGGTGGAAAAAGAATATGGTATACACATTCCTGTAATTTTAGATTCCCGTGGGCCTGAAATTCGCGTTGGCCAATTTGAAGAAGGGTTTGCACTTATTGAGCAAGACCATCAAGTTGAAGTGTTTATGACACCCATTGTTGGAAATGCATCTCAATTTTCGGTGTCCTATCCTGGTTTATATGATGATGTTAAAATTGGCGACTTTTTAAAAATTGACGATGGTAATCTCGCCTTAAAAATTATCGAAAAAAATACAAACAAAAAAACCTTAATTTGTAAGGCAATGAACACGCATACCATCAAAAACCGAAAAGGACTCAACGCGCCTTTTGCACGTTTATCCATGCCGTTTATTTCCGAACAAGATGAAGCTGATTTAAAATTTGGCTGTGAGCATCAAGTTGATTATGTTGCAGCTAGCTTTACGCGTCGTCGTCAAGATGTCCTCGATATTAAAGCAATCTTAGAAAAATACGGTCGTCCAAACATCCAAGTGATAGCAAAAATTGAAAATCCCGAAGGTGTCTCGAACCTTGAAGAAATTTTAGAAGTCGCCGATGGCATTATGGTCGCCCGTGGTGACCTAGGTGTGGAAATTGCTGCCGAACAAGTTCCCATTATTCAAAAACGTATTGTGACCATGTGTCGCAAGGTAGGAAAACCGGTCATCACCGCGACACAAATGCTCGATAGCATGGTGAGTATGCCTCGTCCAACACGCGCTGAAGTAAGTGATGTCGCCAACGCAATTTTAGAATCTTCCGATGCGGTCATGCTCTCTGCAGAATCCGCGTCTGGTAAATACCCTATCGAAGCCATTTCCATGCAAGCTAATATCGCTTCAACGATGGAAAAAGAGCTAAATTATGTACAATTTTCATCTCAAGCATTTGAGAACTCACGAAAAGTCAATTCGGATGCGATTGCCAATTCTGTTGCGAATACAGCCTTTTTAATTAATGCGGATGCAATTGTGACCTTTACAGAAACAGGGGGTGCCGCGCGACGCATTGCGAAAGCACGTCCTTATTGTCCTATTATTGCCATTAGTGATCGAAAAGAAACCGTAAAATCGTTAGGTCTTATTTGGGGTGTTTATAGTTATCATGCCACATCGTTACCTCAATTTATTGAGGAAATGGAAGCATTTGCTATTTTAAAAGCTCGTCAATTAGGATTAAAACCAGGTGCACATATTATTTTAGCAGGAGGGGTTCCTACTGGGGTTGGTTCCACTAATTTTATGAAAATCCTCACTCTAAAAGAACTTAATCAAGCCTCATTATGAGCTACATTATTGCCCTCGATATTGGTGGTACAAACTGCCGCGTTGCACTCGTCAATGCTTCGTATCAAATTGAGGCAATCCATGTCGTCGATACGATTGTCGGAGATAAAGAAGCATTTCTTGAACAAGTTGCCCAAGCAATTTTACGGTTTGAGCACCATTTTCCAATTGTCCTTGCTTTATCGATGGGTGTCCCTGGGCGTGTCGATTCCAAAGAAGAGATTGCCATTTTACCGAATATTAAAATTACAGACGTTCCTTTAAAAGCATATTTAACCAAACGTTTTAATAAACCCGTTTTTATTCGTAATGATGCGGTCATGGCAGCCTTAGCAGAAGCGAACTTAGGCTATGGAAAATCCTTTTCATCGACATATTTTATGACGATCTCAACGGGAATTGGCGGAGCGTTTGTACGCGATCATCAACTCGCGTTTAGTTCTGAAGAAATCGGTCACATGATGATTCCTTATAAACATAACTGGATGGAACTTGAACAACGTGGGAGTGGAACGGGGATTGTTAAATTAGCAGCGGAGCATGGCCTTTCGATTGATTCGAGTAAATCGTTTTGGCAACTTGTAGCCCAGCAAAGACCTGAAACCAAACCAGTTTACAACGCTTGGTTATCAATTATGAAACAAACCTTAACATTCATTGACCGATACTTTCAACCCGATGTCTATGTTTTTTCTGGAGGTGTAGTCCGTAACGAAGCCTACTTCTTCCAGGATTTTAAAGCCTTATTTCCGCACCGCCGTCTTGAACTTGCTCAACTTGGTCAAGATGCTGGAATTCTTGGAGCAGCTTACCTTGGTTTTTCGTTGACTCTCTCACCACAAGCTTTATAATAATAGTGCTTAGATGAAGCCATGATGAAGGCTACATCCTTCTAGAAAGAAAGAGTCGTCGTGATGCAAACTCTTTTATGGAATGTCTCTTCATTACCCCTTCGGAGCTATTGAAAACCAATTCAATCGTCCCCTTGCGTTAAAAGGGTTAAGCGATGATTCCTATCATCGAAATTAAGGTGGTACCACGCACACCCGCGTCCTTATCGAGGGTGTTTTTTTATTTAAAAGGAGAAAAAAATGAACATTACCTTACCGGATGGCCAACAAAAATTGATTGAAAACGGACAAAGTGGATTTGACGTCGCGATGAGTATATCCCCTGGATTAGCCAAAAAATCTCTAGCGTACGCCTTAGATGGGCAACTGTATGATTTACATTGGCCGATTCCTCACCCAGGATCCTTTGAACTCATTACCGAAAAAGATAATCGGGCATTGTTTATGCTTCGACATGATGCTTCTCATTTACTCGCCCAAGCGATAACCGAATTATTTCCTGGTACGCGTTTTGGTGTTGGACCTGCGATTGATGAAGGATTTTATTATGATATGGATTTACCTACTCCGATTAGTGAGGAAGATTTTCCTAAGATTGAAGCGGTCATGCATCAACTTGCCAAACAAGTATTTCCGATTACTCGACATGAAATCTCCAAAGAGGAAGCATTAAAGAAATTTGCCAACGACCCCTACAAAACCGAACTCATCGAAAAACTTGAGGGAACCATTTCCATGTATACACAAGGCAATTTTACCGATTTGTGTTTAGGACCTCATTTTCCTAATACGAGTTTTAATCAACATTTCAAATTACTTACTACGGCGGGTGCTTATTGGCGAGGCGATAGTAAAAACAAACAATTAACCCGCATTTATGGGACGGCATTTTTTTCTAAGAAAGATTTGGACGATCACCTCCATTTGTTAGAGGAACGTAAAAAACGTGATCATCGAAAACTAGGGAAAGAACTCGGCTTGTTTATGATGTCGGATTTTGGTCCTGGTTTTCCTTTTTGGTTGGACAAAGGCATGCAAATTAGAAAAACGTTAGAAAACTTTTGGATGTCCATTCATCGCCAAGCAGGATACCAACTTGTTCAAACACCAACCATGTTATCAAAAGAATTATGGGAAACTTCCGGTCATTGGTACAACTACAAAGAAAACATGTATGTCTCGGAAGTTGATGACCGTGAATTTGCGATTAAACCGATGAATTGCCCTGGAAGTATGCTCGTTTATAAAAACGCTTTTTATTCCTATAAAGACTTACCGATTCGAATGGGTGAACTCGGCAATGTACATCGACACGAAGCTTCTGGA
>JAURLC010000051.1 GCA_030831415.1 Bacillota bacterium
AGTTAAAGCCATGCTGGCGAGAATACCACCATGAATTAAAACGAATGCGGCAAGACCAAGAAACTCTCCTAAAAAAATGCCTAAATCCATAATTTAGACCTCCATTGGCGATAATTATATCCAAAACCAAAAAAAAATCAAAATTAGTTTACATATGTTAATAATCTTTGACAATTTTTTGAAAAGTGATATCTTATGAAAGATATGAAAAGAATGAAATCATTCATCCTTTTTATGATGTTATTGGGAATTTACCACTCTATTCCCTCCTCTTTAGCGTCTGCAAAGGCTAATAATCCTGTTGTTTTACGTTACGCTCAAGATGATTTAGGATTGTCTGGAGTTAGTACCTCTGATTTTAACCTTCAAGGTAATGGTGTTACAGTCAGCAAAAACACAAACAAAGGACTTGTTATGACCACGGGAGCTGGCCAAGCGTCCTCCATCTTTTTAAAAGAACAATTAGCAGCTGATTCAACGAGACCTGGTTTTTCTACCTATTTTGTGATGAATGTTTATAAGCTCACTCCTGGACCCGCCGATGGTTATGTCTTTATTATCGCCGCTAACTCCAACTCACTAGGAGAATCCGGAGGTGGTCTTGGTTATTCAGGGATCACGAACTCTATAGGAATTGAATTCGATTTTTATAATAACGGAGGCGAAAATATCGCTTCTAGTGATGTGTTTACCAATGGTAATCCAAGTACAACTCTTGGTACAACGTTTGATACCAACTACATCTCCCGGTGGACTAGCGTAAGTAATGGTGCCTTAGTTCGAGCGTTCCATACTTGGATTGAATATGACCATAGTGCAGGTCGATTAGAACTACGGGTTGCGCTTAGTAACAATGAATCTGCTTCAAGTAGTAGACCTGCCCGTCCAACATCCCCATTATTAACGCGGACAGCGACATACAATCAAATTAGTAATTTCTTTTATGCTGGATTTACCGCCGCTACAGGTGGACAAATGCAACAAATGACGCTCAAATCATGGTATATGTCAAACGCTTACATCGCTGGAGGCATTAATCCTGACACGGATACGATTACCACTGACTCAACACCACCTACTCAACCAACCATTACCACCACTGAATCAGGTGGTAATTATACGATGTCCATTTCTGGAGGTTCCGATGATACAGGCGTGGCTGGCTATCAATATCAAAACCCACTTGGTGGATGGTCTAATTATTCTTCCCCTATTCCAATGAACTTCTTTGGGACGTATCAAGCCCGTACTGTTGACGTTGCTGGTAACTATTCAACCACCGTGGCTACCGTGTACTTATACTCGATAAGTTTTTCTGCAGGTGGAACGATCAGGTCGACGGTCAAACGATCAAGTTTAGATCCTGCTTACACAGTGAATTATACGTATGACGATGGAACCAACTTATATTTTGATTGGTATGATAATAACAGCTTTACCGGCACCCCCGTTACAACACTGGCACCTCGTAGCACGGCCATTGTCTTATACGGTAAACCCGTTCAAAACGTTTTCCGAATTGACTATGTATTAGATGGCGGTTTTACCAGCGTTAATAATCCTGAATTTTATTACCTTGGTGAAGGCATAAGCTTAGTAGACGCTCAAAAAGAAGGCCATACCTTTGTCGGTTGGTTTTTAGATCAAGCTGGAACAATCCCTTTCAACAACGAACAAATTCCTGAAGAAAACTTCACCCTTTACGCAATTTATTCCTTAAATAGTTATACCGTCTCCTTTGTTTTAAATAATGATGATGGTGATGTTTTCTTTGATTCCTTTAGTCACGGAACATCCTTATTAAGCATCACGAATACATACACTGAAATTATCAATGAAGGGCTTTTAGCAAAGACTGGGCATGCATTAGCCGGTTGGTCTACCGATGAAGCAGGTGAAAACCTTCTATCCTCTCAAGCGACGCTTACTCAAGCTGAAACACTGTATGCACAATGGAATATCCTTTCCTATGATGTAACGTTCGTTAACGAAGATGGATCGACGTATGCGACTTCCTCTATAATCTACAACAATCCAATTTCATTCCCGCCCGTTCCAGAACGCTTTGGCTTTACGTTTACCGGATGGTATCTCAACAACGAGGTATTCGTAGAAGGAACACTGATGCCTGCCGAAGCGCTTTCCTTACAAGCAAACTATACCCGAAATACGTATACCCTATCCTTTAATCATGGCAACGGTGAGTTCTCAACTGTTGAAGACTTACCTTTTGAAACACCGATTGATGACTATCTTCCTACAAATCTTAGCTTTACTGGCCATAAGTTTGAAGGCTGGTTTATCGATATGAATTATGAACAAGCTTATCAAGACAATACTACTTTGCAAGGAACGACGACATTATTCGGAAAATGGTCGATTAACGCCTATACCGTAACCTTTGTTACGTCGGGTGGTTCTTCCATTGAACCATTAACGCAAGATTTCAACACCCAACTCATATTCCCAACAGATCCAATCCAAGAAGGGCATACGTTTGTTGGATGGTTCTTGGATGAAAATTTTAGCGATCCTGTTGATGCAACTTATGTCATTCCTGCAAATAACTCGATGTTCTATGCAAAATGGAGTGTCAACACGTACACGATTCTTTTTGACACGATGGATGGTTTACCCGTTGAATCAATGAATCTTTTGTTTGGCACAACCCTTCCTCTATTACCAACACCGATCAAAACGGGGTATACCTTTGTCGCCTGGCATGCACATTCAAATGATCTCCAAACCTTAATGCCGATGCCTTTATCCATGCCTGCCATGCACATAACGATGGTCGCAGAATGGTCCATTAATTCTTACACGTTTACCTTTGAAACCAATGGAGGTTCTTCAATCGAACCAATTACCCAACCGTATTTAACCGATATCAACTCCCCTGCAACACCCTCCAAAACAGGGCATACGTTTATGGGATGGTATCTTGATGAAGCGTTAACCTCTCCTTATTCCTTTACCACGATGCCTTCTTTTGACCTAACCTTATATGCCCGATGGACAATTAATTCCTATACACTAAGCTTTGATTCAAATGAAGGATCCTTTGTTGAGTCCATGATTTATGACTATGATGCACTACTTGCTTCATTACCTACACCTGAACGGGAAGGGCATACGTTCCTTGGATGGACATTAGATGAAGCAGGATTACAACCTTTTAATGAAACCCAAATGCCTGATGATGATATTCTGCTATTTGCCCAATGGCAAATTAACTCGTATACGTTGACCTTTGCCTCTCCTCATCTTGAAACTCCTTATCTTGTACTTGAAGTAACCTTTGGAGAAACTCCTTTACTACCAATTCCTCCGGAAAGAGATGGATATTTGTTTGTAGGATGGGAAAATAATGGATTAATCGTAACCCCTGAAACTTTTACAATGCCATCGCGGGATGTCACATGGACGGCTGTTTGGACACCTTTACAAAGTACAATTTTATTTGTGTCTCACGATCAAACTACCTTGATGACCTTGACTAGTGGTCAAGCTATTGGAACGCTCCCCGAATTACCAATCAAAGCAGGATATGTCTTCTTAGGTTGGTCATTAGCGCCTCACGATGCATCCCAAATCATTGATGAAACCTATGTGGTTCCCAACGGGCAAACCATTCGACTTTATCCTGTTTGGGAAAAAACGAATGATGCGGCCATTTTATTTAGCCAATGGGTCAGTCTAACCTCTCAATCGATTCAATCCTACACGTATGAAATCGTGGTTTTTACGACAACCATGCTGATTGGATTAGCCTTGATGATTGCTTATAGAAAGCGAGTTTACCATGCCGAGTAAAGCAGATAAAGTTAAAAAGCTGATGGGTAATTTTGTCGGTGCTTCCGCATCGGTCGCTGTCGTCGCTGCGGTTGCCTCCTTTAGTATTTCTGTTGAAGCGAATTTTATTGATGTTACCGTATTTCAAAGCAAAGCATTTTATCAACTTGAAGTACGAGAAATCGTTGAAATTGAAGGCTCTGGAGAATTACCTGAAGATGCTCCTGAACCCGTCAACACACCCGTTCGTTTGCGCGTTCAAAACCAATGGGATGATTTCTCGATTCCCCTTATTTATGGTTATAACGAAGGGTTCATTGAACCGTTACGTGCTGATCAACAATACACTTTAACGATTGAACTTCAACAAGCAATTGGATGGTCAAGTTTAGATGTCATGACCTTCGACACCGATCCTGAAACTGCTGCAGTTATTTCCACGATTGAAGAAACCACATCGCCATTAAACCCACTTATTTCCTTCGATATTGAAGTGTTTGCTCAAGATGGCGGAATTCCTGCCGATGCATGGTACCTTGATATTGACTATGGTGATATCTCACAACGTGAACCGTTAATGCTTGGAGATAACACGTTAACGTTAACCGACCTACCTCATGTGAACGATGACCTCACCCTTGATGTGATTGCACAATTTGGTGAAGAATCGCGCTCGATTACCTCACGCGTCGTTCGCCCCACGGAATTCGTTGACGGCTCGATTGACTTATCGTTTCCTTCGCTAACAACGCTTCAAGTATCGACAACACAAGATAGTCGTTTCTTTGAAAGTTCTTATTTGGTTCGATTAACACAAGATGAACTTGCTCCCATAGAATACACCATGGAAGAGGTCAACCTCGCCATTGAAAACCTTGTTCAAGGGGCAACCTATCACTTTGAATGGCTTATGCGTTATACGTCTCAAGGGGCTCGTAAGGATGTCGTCTTGTATGAACAAACCATCCTACCTATCGTTACGCCTTTATTTGTTTTGAGTGTTTTAAACGATGAATCTTCTCCATCTATTGAATTAACCATTGACAAGGATTTAATCCTTGATAAAGTTGAATTAATTATTGAGCATAATACCCAAGCTGAATCGTTTGACATGACCTTATTAAGTGAAAGTGATGCTGCCTACTTCTACACCTTATCGTTACCCCAATCAATCCCCTTACAAGCGACCCTTCAATTGGTGATTACCCAAGCTGCGCCATATGACTACCCCATTACGTTACAAACACTCGTATTTCAAGGAGGAAATGCATAATGAAAACCGTTGAAAAAAATTCCAAGGATGTCTTACCCCTTTCTCCCGGTGAGAAACCCAAAAACGTCAAGCCACCTAAAAAAGTTAAAGAACCTTTAACAAAGGAACAACTTCGTGCCCGCAAGAAAGCGATTCAACGTGGTTTTTCAATTTTCTTTCAAGCTCTAGTCGTTGCTACATCCGTTTTTGTGGCAGTCTTTTCAGACTTACTCTTCGGTGATTCTGAATTTGGCGAAATTATCAATCGAACTCTTGGGAAATTTTTTGACATCGGTTCGTTAATTTCCAATAACTACTTACGTATTTTAGAAACGTTTACCGTTTTACTTTTTATGTGGATCATCCAACGTATTTATAACGCTGTAGTTGCTATTCTTGTGCCGAAAAAATTACAAACCGGTACCACCATGCTTCTATTGAAGAGTTTTGTGAAGTATATCATAGGTTTTATTGGACTCATTTTTATTCTTACTGCTTGGGGCGTTGATTCGGTTACCCTTCTTGCTTCGTTTGGTTTAATCGGGTTAGTCGTTTCCTTTGGTGCGCAATCCATTGTAGAAGATGTCATCTCGGGTGTTTTCTTAATTGTAGAAAAACAATTTTCCGTAGGCGATATTATTATCATCGATGGCTTTGTCGGAAAGGTCACCGAAATTGGTTTGCGTACAACAAAATTCCTTGACATCGTGAACTCTGATTTAAAAATCGTAAATAATTCTCAAGTGAAAAATGTTATTAACGCTTCGTTAAATACATCGACTGCTACAACGGAAGTTGGGATCGGTTACGAAGAAGATCTTGAACGTGTTGAAACATTAATTAACGATGAATTTATTCCAAACTTTAAAACCAAATATAAAGATGTCCTTGAAGGGGATGTGTTATATGTTGGTGTCAGTGCCCTTGCAGATTCCTCCGTTAATCTAAAATTTGCTGCCAAAGTCCAAGAAACCAATCGTCCGAAAGTTTCTCGCTTGCTCAACCGTGAATTCAAAATTTTCTGTGATCGTAACAAGATTGATATTCCTTTCCCACAAGTTACGCTCAATCACAAAAACGGCGATTCATTCTCCAATAAATAAGCTTACTTATTCAAAAAAGAGGGACGAATCCCTCTTTTTTCTTTGGTAAAATATTGGATGCGTTTAAGGTTTCTTTGATTATAATAAGAGCATGAAAAAATCGATTTCAATCACGTCACTTTCCATACCACATTATGAAAACGTTTTGTATTTTACCGACCCCTCTGTTGGACTCGAAGGCTATATCGCCATCCATTCAACCTCACGTGGTCCTGCATTAGGAGGAACGCGTTTTTGGCCGTATGCTTCTAAAGACGATGCCTTGCAAGATGTGTTACGTTTAGCAGAAGGCATGAGTTTGAAGGCGGCTGGAGCAGACCTTCCTTTAGGTGGAGGTAAAGCAGTCTTAATCGGCGATCCCAAAGTATTAAAGTGCCCTGATTACTTTCATGCTTATGGTGAAGTCATCGAATCTTTACAAGGGCAATATATTACCGCAGAAGATATGAATATTACAACCGAAGATATCCAGCTCATTTCCGAAAAAACGTCCTTTGTTGTGGGTAGGTCCGGCTTAGCGGGAAATCCTTCCCCGTGGACCGCATTAGGGGTATTTCACGGCTTAGTAGCAACCCTTGGGGCCGCTCTTCCAAATGTTTCAATTTCCTCACTATCTTTTGCCATACAAGGCGTTGGAGAAACCGGATTTCATCTCTTAACAAATTTGATTAAACATGGCGCAAAACATATTTCGATAGCCGACATCAATCCCGATAAACGTCAACGTGTTCAACAAACCTACCCGTTTGTAAAAATCGTCGATGATCGCACCTTACTTTCCTTAAAGGTAGATGTGTTATGTCCATGTGCTTTTGGGGGTGTTCTCAACAGTCATACCTTACCAATCATACAAGCTAAGGTCATCGCTGGCAGTGCCAATAATATTTTTCTAGATCCATATAAGGATCCTTACGCATTTCATGACCAAGGCATTCTTGTTGCCCCAGATTATCTCATTAATGCAGGGGGATTAATGTGTGTCCATCATGAACTGATTCATCACGTAAGTGTTGAAACCTTGACGACACAATTACGGTTAATTGGAACACGCCTTAAAACCTTGTATAAGCGTGCAAAGGAAGCAAACTTGAATCCCTTTTCATACAGTTTACAATTGGTCCAATCGCTACTTTAACAACGGTTCAATCTCAAGGACCCTTGTTATACTACTATAAAAAAATCCAGATCACTATATGTATTCATCCGCTTTGGACGCGCTAAACTGCCCAACCCCAACACCGCTAGAATGCGTTCATCGCTTTTCCAAAAGTTTAATAACGTTAAAAAAACATCAAGAGCGCTTGCCATAAACGGTTTCTAATACAGGTTTGATGATGTCGGTTACTTGAGCATAACCATTTAACGATAAGTGTAATCCTTCTTTGGTAAACCGCATTTCTAAATTTCCTGATGCATCTAATAAGGAAGAGTAAACATCCACATACTGAACGTTCTTTATACCTTTGATGTGATGGTTGATCCACTGTAAATCTTTATTTTGACGAGGACCAACAACGATTTTTTCAATCAGTTTATCGGGGGTTTCATTGACTGGAAAAAGTGAAACGAGAAGAATGGTCGAATGGGGTAAAATATGATGAATTTTTTTAATAATCTTTTGAATATTTTCAACAGTCGCTTCAAGAGGAAGTTCGGCAACTTGTAAGTCATTGGTACCAATTTGAAGCACTACAACAGCAGGTTTTAAGTCAAAGACGGATACATCAAGGCGTTTTAACACACCTAATGTCGTATCTCCATCAATGCCGCGATTATAAATGGGCATATTAGGATAAAAGTCTGATAATGGATATCGCTGGGTTAAACTATCCCCGATAAAAACAATGCCATCCGGTTTGGCAAAACGATTATAAATTTTAAATTCATTAACACGTGTGAAATAAGTGCTCGATAAGACGGCTTGCATCAGTTTCATGGTTTTATTCTACGCTATTTTAGACCAAAGGTTAGGTTTCATGCTAAACTTTTGTTCATGAAATCACTCGTACGTCAATCAATGTTACACCAACGACTTAACCTCTCAAAGCAACAAAAAAAAGCATGGGATGCTTCCTTAATGCAACAATTGCTTCTTCTCGAAATATTTCAACAAGCCCAAACCATTGGATTATTTCACCCCATTAAAAATGAACCTGATCTACTTTCCATTGTGAACCAATTTCCAAACAAACATTTTCTTTTACCCGTAGTCGATGGAGCGTCTATGACCTATCATACGTACAAGTTTCAAGACTACCTTGCGCCACTTGAAAAAAGTGAGTTAACCATTTTAGAACCTAAACAAGGAAAACCCTTTCTTCAACCCCTCGACTTAATCATTGTTCCGGGTTTAGCCTTTACGGCTTCTGGCCAGCGTCTAGGCTTTGGAAAAGGATATTTTGATCAATATTTAAAACAATATCGTCCAACGTACACCGTTGGTGTGCTTTATCCCTTCCAATTACTTCCTTCAATTCCTAACGAGGACCATGATCAAGAGGTTGATCAGATCCTCATCGCTAATGAAGATTCGCCGAATCAATAAAGTGTTCGTAAGGTTGTATTTTGTGATCTAAAAAGGCGACAGTAACGCGAATCACCGACTCACCATATTCTGTTTCTAAAATAATGCCATCTTTCTTCAATCCATCTAAAAGATGCGATTGATCATACGGTATCGATAAATTTACAGGATGATAATCTTCAAGTAAATATTCGGTAATCTTTAAAATTAAATTAGGAATTCCATTGCCTTTTAAGGCAGATATTTTCACATGATTGTACGGAATCAATCCTTGTGGTTTTTTAATAATATCGATTTTATTTAACACGTATAATTTAGGAATTTTTTCGGTGTCAAGTTGGATTAAGATATCATCGACAATATCGATTTGTTCACTATAATGCGGATCGGAGACATCCACCACATGGAGAATTAAATCGGCATCCTTAACTTCTTCTAACGTTGATTTAAAGGCTTCAATTAAGTGATGAGGTAATCGACGAATAAACCCGACTGTATCGGTCGCTAAAAACGAAATCATCGGATGCAATTGAATACGACGGGTTGAGGTTTGTAACGTTGCAAAAAGCATATCCTTTTCTAACACTTTTTTTTGATGACGATGGGATAAGGTTAAAAATTGATTCATTAACGCAGATTTCCCGGCATTTGTGTAACCAACAAGAGCAACGGAAAACATCCCATCTCGATCTCGTTTTAATCGTTGAACACGTCTTGCTTCTACAATTTCTTTTAAATCCCTTCGATATCGAGAAATACTCGTTCGATAACGTCGCTTATCGAGTTCAAGCTGTTGTTCCCCTTTACCTTTGGATCCTTTGCCTGCTTTAATTCTTCCTCGTTGTAGGGTGTTATCGATAAGCCGAGGAAGCATGTATTGCGCTTTGGCGAGGGCTACTTGTAATTGTGCTTCTTTCGTTTTTGCTCGTGTTTCAAAAATTTGGAGAATAAGCATTGTACGATCCACAATTTCTGCATCGAGTTTTTCTTCTAAATTGCGAATATGAACGGGAGTTAGTTCCGTATCAAAAATAACGGTTGTCGCGCCAGTTTCTTCTACCATTGCTTGAATTTCATCAACTTTCCCAGAACCAATGTAATAATCATTTTTTGAAGTGGATAGCGTTTGGGTTACTTTTTTGACAACATAGTAATCACACGCTAATGCAAGATTATCTAGTTCTTCAAAGGACTGATCAAAATCAGGAATGGATGGTAATTTTACGCCAACAAGAATCGCACTTTTTTTCATAACTTTATTATACCTTTAAAGTGGTGACTCATTGAGTGTATTACTTTATTATTCGAATCTTTTTATACTATAATTTTTCATTACTGAGGTACCGATAATGAATGTAATAGAAGCCATCCAACTACGACAATCCATACGTGAGTATGATGCAACCTATAAAGTCTCCCAAGAAGAAATTTTAACCATGCTAAATGAGGCAGGACGCGCCCCAAGCAGTTGGAATCTTCAACCATGGCGTTTTGTGGTCATTCAAGATGAAACCATTAAAGCACAATTAAAACCTCATGTGTATTTTAATGTCCCTCAACTTGAAACAAGTTCGTTTCTTGTGTTGATTCTCAATGATTTACATCGCTATGATTTATTTCCTATTCTTAACGACCTTGAATTAAAAGCAGGGTATGTCACTCCCGAACAAGCTTCGGTTCGTTTAGAAAAAGCCAATCAATCCAAAGCAACTCGTACATTAGAGTCGCTTGATCGTGAAGGTCTACTGGATTGTGGCATCGTCGCTCAAAATTTGATGCTCGTTGCTAAAGGGCATGGATTAGATTCTTGTCCGATGGGTGGTTTTAACCGCGATGCGTTTATGGATGTCCTCCAACTAGATATCACACGATATAAACCTGTCGTGCTTATTTCTATTGGCAAGGGCAAAGGTCCTTTACGACCATCCTTACGATTACCCACAGAAACCATCACGTTTTTTAAATAATTTCGCTACAATATACTTGTGAATTCAATCTTCAATCATCGTGATGCAGATTGGCGTATCGGACGTCTTGTCTATCAGGTTTTTGTTGATCGTTTTTTTTCTTCACCCTCCAATAAAAACCAATTCTATCCTTCGCCAAAACAACGTAAACCTTGGGATACACTTCCCACGCGGAGTACCAAACACCCAACCCTTCCCCATTACACCCACGAATTAGATTTTTGGGGTGGAGATATTTCTGGTTTAACACAAAAACTTTCGTACTTAAAAAATTTAGGCATTCAAACCTTATATTTAACCCCTATCTTTGAAGCGTATACCAATCATAAATACGATACGATTTCTTACACCACGATTTCCCCAGATTTTGGGACGATGGATGATTTTAAAGAACTGCTTAAACAAACGAATGATATCAACATACCGGTCATTTTAGATGGTGTGTTTAATCATATGTCTTATCACAGCTCATTTTTCCAAGATGCCCTAAACAATCCCAAGTCTCCCTATCGAGACTGGTTTGTTTTTGGTGACCATTTTCGTTATCCTTATCGATCATGGCACAATGTTGCCTCCTTACCCGAACTCAACTTAACCAATAAGTCCGTTCGAGAATACTTATGGAAAGATGTCGTTCAATATTACCTTCAACTTGGGATTTCAGGGTGGCGATTGGATACCGCAATTGAATTAGGGTTTAATTACCTACAAGAACTCCATGAGGCAGCAAAAGCTGTCAAAGAAGATGTGGCCATTGTTGGAGAAATTAACCATTACCCTAAAGACTGGGTCAAGGTCATTCCTGGAACGATTCAATTACCTTTACGTGATTGGTTAATTCAAACGGCATTAGGGTCAATTCCTGCTTCTTTAGCTCAACAACAACTGATCCGTTATATTGAAGATACTGGGATGGAAGCGATGCTTGCTTCGTGGATTTTGCTTGAAAATCACGATACGTCGCGCGTCAAACATGATATAAAAAACGAGAAGACCTATACGTTTGTCAAATGGTTATCCATCACCTTACCTGGGAATCTTCATCTTTATCAAGGAGAAGAATTTGGTTTATCGGGAGGCAATGATCCAACCAATCGAGAACCATATCCTTGGCACCTCGTGGGTACCCCTCACCCTATTTTTGATTTGCATCAACAATTAATTCGTCTACGGGCAACGCAACGGGCGTTACGCATTGGCGATTTTGTCTCCATTCCTTCTACCTCGTTAATTAGTTTCCTTCGGACAACCAATGTCCACGAAGAAACGCGAATTATTCTTGCCAATCCAAGCAAAAAACCTGTTTCTGAATGGATCATGATCCCTGATAGTTACTTACCGAGTCATCGCGCTTACAAAGATTTAATTAGCGGCTCTATCATCACGGAGTCATGGGCAACTTATCTCAACATCACCGTCCCCCCTCAAACGG
This sequence comes from Bacillota bacterium, assembly GCA_030831415.1. Taxonomy (GTDB): domain Bacteria; phylum Bacillota_I; class Bacilli_A; order RFN20; family CAG-826; genus UBA970. The sequence continues at coordinate 12,071 of JAURLC010000051.1, forward strand.
TTTATATTTTAGAACCTCAACTTCAGCCAGTTGATGGGTATAATCCCACGAAATATTTTAATCACGACTAAGGTTTTGCAGGTAAAGACGTCACTTGGTCGACTAACGTATTTAAGTAACTGGGAATATTTTCGTATTTGACTGCTAAAAATTGTTCATAAAGTTGCGCTTCGTCGAGTAAAGGATTGGCTTCTCGTGCCGCAACTACTTGCTGATGAACTTCACGGGCATCACGAATAATCGCATTGGCAAAAGCATCAGCAGGATTCCAATAATATTGAGACACTGAACGCGCTTGAGGAATGCCAAAGGGCGATTGATCAGCCAGTGCTTTGAATGTTGGCAAATCTTGTACTTCTTCCATAGCTGCTACGTTTAAATTGCTTGGGGCAACAAATAATTCTTTGGCGCGTTTAAGTTGAACGTCTGCACCCGTTAAATAGTTCGCAAACCCATGCGCTGCAGCAGGATATCTTGTATAGGCATTCACTCCTAACATGCGAGCACCAACCATCGACCCAAACTGATATGTATTGCCATCTACATTTGTATACGTTGGCATTTTGATTGTGCCCATGTTATTGCCCAAGATTTCTAAAATCGCATTGGTATGCCAATAGCCTGACATTCCTGCAATGGCTCCATCTTGAAGATTTCCGACATTATTTTCAACGAATTGGGTGGGTAATAAAAGTCCATCATCGATTAGTCGATTCGTAGCATAATAACGCATCATCGTCTGGGCAGCTCGAATGCCTGCTTCATTATTCCAATCAATGGTTTGTTCCCAATCAATCCGACTCCAAGAAAGGGTGTTTGTCGCCGTAAACCACATCGCCATCGACCAACCCCCCATAGGATCAATATTCACATACGAATCAAGTTCTTCTGCCCGCTCAATAATCGTATCAAAGGATTGCATCGCTTCTTCGTTGATATACCGTTTGTCAAAATACATGTATGTTCCGTTGTCAGCCGTATTTGGATAGGCATAAAGTTTATCTCCTACTCGTGCCACATCAATGGTCCACGGTATATTTCTCGAGGAAACATCCTCTTTATATTGAATGACTTCGGATAAACCTCCTGCTTCGACAATACTTTCTAATTGATCATCAGGAAAGGCGAAAATATCCCCCCCGTTGACAATATCAAGAAGCAATAATCCTTTTGCATCGACTTCGGAGACAACTAAAAAATTGAAGTCGATATCCCATTGAGGATTGAGTGTTTGAAACTCCTCAGCACGGGCCTCGATAAATACTTGTTCTTGATTCGGTGCCCATACAAATAACGTAACTGGCGTGGATAACGAAGAGGTTAATACACTTGAACTAGGGGCTGCTCCACACGCGACAACAAAAAACGTTAATGAAATGACAATGGATTTATGTTTCATTATGCTCTCCACTATAATTTTACCAAGATAAATTGAATTTGTTATTCAAAAAAAGGTCGGACTTCAGTTCCTAATAATTTTATGGTTTGTAAAACATAATTGTGTTCCATAAACCCTACAGGTACGTGCATTGTAAATCGATGGGCACCTAAGGCACTCATCACGCGATCGATTTTTTTAGCAACATGGTCAGGAGTTCCTGCAAACAAGGCTCCATGTTCGGATAAATTATCAACAAAGGATTGGTAGGTATAAGGTCCCCACCCACGTTCTTTTCCAATCGTATTCATTAACGTTACAATCGATGGAAAAAAGATCGTTTGAAGTTCTTGGTTGTCATGCGTTAAATACCCATGAAAATGAACGGCGATAAACGGAGTAGGGTGTAGTTTAGAAGGTTGATAATGTTTTCGATATAAATCGGTATACGCTTTAAATCGGTACGGATCCCCCCCAATGATTGCTAAAAAGAGTGGAATTCCCAGTTCTGCCGCACGGATGACACTTTCAGGACTCCCGCCTACACCTCTAGCAATCCAAAGTGGGTAATTCGTCCTTGGACACACACCTAAGTGATCAATAGATGGACGAAAATTGCCGCTGTGAGAAACAATTTCATGATCGCGAATATAAAGCAATAAGTCTAATTTTTCCTCAAATAATGCATCGTAGTCATTTAAGTCATATCCAAAAAGTGGAAACGATTCAATAAAACTTCCTCTTCCAGCAGTAATTTCCGCACGTCCGTGACTTAAGGCATTCAATGTTGCAAATTGTTGGTACACACGAACCGGATCATCACTACTAAGGACAGTTACCGAACTACCAAGTTTAATAGTTTTTGTTAATCCTGCGGCTGTAGCTAAAATCACTGCAGGCGCACTAGCAGCAAACTCTCTACGATGATGTTCGCCTACCCCGTAAAACGATAATCCTACTTTTTCTGCTAATACAATCTCTTCGATAATTTGTTGAATGCGTTGATCCTGAGAAATAGTTTTTCCTCTTGATGGATTAGGAACAGTTTCAACAAACGTTGTAATGCCAAATTCTAACTTTTTCATCATCCCAATTGTAAACGTATTGTTCCTTTCTCACAAAGCAATAATTCAAGGTCACAACAAATCATGTTGTTTTTTTTGAAGCAAGATTTGTTAAGATTAATTTTGTTCAGAGGAGAGAAAATACCATGCGCATTGAAACTGATTTAAAATTAGATTTCTCAGATGTTCTCATTCGACCAAAACGTTCTACCTTAAAAAGTAGAAAAGACGTTCAACTTGTTCGTCAATATAAATTTCGCCATTCTACACGCACATGGCAAGGTATTCCAATCATGGCCTCGAATATGGATGGAGTCGGCACCCTTGACATGACACTATCCTTACAAACGAATCAATTGTTAACCGTACTCGTTAAATCGTTAACCTTACAAGAAATAAAAATATATGCAGACCGTCTTTTGCCCGATTACACGGTTTTTTCAACAGGGACAAGTGAAGCTGATTTAACACGATTACAATCCATCCTTCAAGCGTTCCCCCAGTTTTACATGATTTGTATTGATGTTGCCAATGGGTACAGCGAACATTTTGCCGACTTCGTTGCCAAAGTTCGCAATCTTTATCCTGATTATGTGATTATTGCAGGTAATGTTGTCACCGGTGATATGACCCAAGAACTTCTCCTTCGTGGCGCTGATATCGTCAAAGTGGGTATTGGTCCAGGAAGTGTATGCACCACGCGTATTCAAACAGGAGTAGGATATCCACAATTATCCGCAATCATCGAATGTGCTGAAGCTGCCCATGGCATGGGAGCGCTCATTATTGGAGATGGCGGTTGTACCTCTCCAGGAGATGTCGCCAAAGCGTTTGGTGCAGGAGCAGATTTTGTCATGCTTGGCGGCATGCTAGCAGGACACGATCAAGGGGGAGGTTCAGTGATTGAACAATTTGAACCAACCGGTACCTTTGATGCTGAAAGCAAACTACCAATTTTATCATCTTCCAAATACATTCAATTTTATGGAATGAGTTCGGACACGGCAATGACCAAAAACCAACAAGAAATGGCGAATTATCGAAGCTCAGAAGGACGAACCGTTAAAGTTCCTTATCGAGGCGATGTCCAAAAAACGATACAGGATATTCTTGGTGGCCTTCGCTCAACATGTACGTATGTTGGTGCTAGAACATTAAAAGAATTACCGCGCGGTACCACCTTTATTCGTGTTCAAAAACAATTTAACGACGTTTTTGCCAAGACGAATAAATAAAAGTCTTACCCAAAGACACGTTCATATAAAACAGCAATGTTTTTGAATGGATCGATTTCTTTTTCTAAAGTTTTCCAAGGCAAACCTGAAAAGAATTCATGTTGTTTTAAGAGCATTAAGAGCGACTGTTTCTCTTGCATCGCCTGAAAACTCAATGTTTGTAAATGGCGATAAGCAACTTCACGGTCAAGTCCTGTAAGAATACATGTATGGAGTACATATTGTGACATCCAAACATCATAACTCTCCTCAATATGTTGTTGCATAACCTCAGGAAAAACCTCTAGATTGTTTAAAAGGTTGTCCACTCCTAATAACATATAATCGATTAAAGTCGTTGCATCCATCAACACCACACGTTCCACGGAAGAATGTGAAATATCGCGTTCATGCCATAACGCTTGATTTTCCATCACTGCCTGAGCATATGAACGCATTAAACGGGCAAGACCGGTAAGGTTTTCACTTTTAATTGGATTGCGTTTGTGCGGCATTGCAGACGATCCTTTTTGCTTGGCAGCAAAACCTTCTGCCACTTCTCCTACATCGCTTCGAGACAATAGGCGTATATCTAAGACAACTTTTTCAACCCAACTGGCGAGGACGGCTAAGGCATTCACATACGTGCTGTGGCGATCTCGTTGCAAGATTTGGGTATGTATCGAAGATACAGATAACCCTAATTGTTGAGCAACGAGTTGTTCGTGTTCAGGAGGTAAAATCGGATACGTCCCAATCGAGCCAGAAAGTTTGCATACCTCCACACCCTTCGAGGCCTCTTCAATCGATTTCTCCAATCGTATTAGATCATCAAACCATAAAGCAAAACGAACACCAAAGGATGTCTTTTCTGCATACATCCCATGGGTTCTTGCCATGATGGGCGTATGTTGAAACCGTAAAGCAAGTTGATGAAGCGTTGATTTCAAAACTTGAATCGTTTGATGAATTTTACGATTCGCATCGACAAATAATAAACTATGTGCAGTATCAATGACATCCGAGGATGTTAACCCAAAATGAAACCATCGTTTTTCTTCACCCAACGATAAACGGCATGCATCGACAAAGGCCAGTACATCGTGTTTTAAAACAAGTTCAAGTTGTTGAATATTTTCTAGGGTAAACGTAACCTTATTGATTTTCTTGACCGTTGTTGCATCAATCATCCCACGTGTCGATAATGCGTGAATATTGGCTAATTCAACTCGCAAATAAGTTTCAAATTTATGTTGATCTGACCAGAGGTTTTTCCAAAAGGGGAGTGTGTAACGATCAATCATGCTTTACCTCGATGAGTTGTTCACGTTGAGGACCAACGGAAATATAACGAATAGGTTTCTTGAGTGTTTGTTCAATAAACGAAAGATAGTGTTGAGCTTCTTTTGGTAAATCATGGACATGGCGAATCAAACTAATATCTTGTATCCAAGGCGTAAAGGTTTGATAGATGGGAACAACCCTTTTTAAATCTTCTGCATGGGCGGGAACATGGAAAATATCTTGACCATCCACGTGATAATGCGTGCAAATTTTTAACGGCTCTACGCCAGATAAAATATCAAACAAGGTCACGGCTAGTTCGCTAACACCTGAGACGCGTACAGCATGCTTTAACATCACCAAATCTAGATGACCAATCCGACGAGGACGACCTGTTGTTGCCCCATATTCATGCGCTTTTTCTCGTATGAATTGAGAAACGTGATCATCATATTCGGTAGGGAAGGGTCCTTCGCCTACGCGTGTTGAATAGGCTTTAATGACACCAAGGGTTCGTTCAATATAACCTTGCGCAATACCCAAATCAATAGAGGAACTCGTAGGACTAGGATGACTTGAGGTGACAAAAGGGTACGTTCCATGATCGAGATCAAGCATCATCCCTTGAGCCCCTTCAAATAACATCGATTGTCCTTTTGCTTTTGCTTCCTCTAATAATTGACCAACATCGACAATGTAAGGTTTAATTTTATTGATAAAAGGGGTGAGGTTTTTCACATACGTCTCAACATCCATAGAAAAATCATACATGGCATTGAGTTGTATTAATTCCTCTTTAAAACGAGGAATATTGAGCAACGATGCTATTCGTAAACCAACTCGTCCTGCTTTTAGTTGATACGCAGGTCCAATGCCTTTTAATGTGGTCCCAATTTTGACCTGCTTACTAGATTCTGCTACTTGATCAAGATGCTTATGAAGCGGGGTAATGAGATGAGCGCGATCAGAAATTCTAAGTTGTGAAAGCTGAAAGGGTTCAAGTTCTATTTCTAAAGCTTCTAAGTCAATGACCATTCCGTTTCCCATCACATTCAATGCATGAGGGTGAATAATACCGGAAGGTAACAAAT
>JAURLC010000052.1 GCA_030831415.1 Bacillota bacterium
CTCGACATGATGGGGGCCGACAAAGGTGCTGAAGAACTTTCTTTAGGTCTTCGTCAGTTTTTATCTCGCAATCCAGGTCAATATACTTTCATTGCAGTCGGTAAAAAAGAAGAACTCCAATCCATTCAGGACATTGCAGAAATCGTGGATGCACGCGATGTTGTCCCTATGGAAGCAGGAGCTCGTGACGTGTTACGAATGAAAGAGTCTTCGATGATGAAGGCGATTGAGATGTATCAAGAACGTAAAGCAGATGCGATCATTAGTTGTGGAGGCACAGGAGCCTATTTATCCGCTGCTACCTTAAAACTTAAACTCATTCCAGGTGTTGAACGGGCAGCCTTAATCGTGCCGATGCCGAATGCGATTGGGAAAATTACCAACGTGTTAGATATTGGTGCGAGTAATGAAAATACAGCGGAACATCTCGTCCAATTTGCTGAGATGGGTCGAATCTTTAACCAAGCCGTCTATGGTAACAAAGAGCCTCGTGTCTATGTGTTAGCCAACGGAACCGAAGATAAAAAAGGATCTCCAGAAAGTAAACGTGCCTTAGAAATTCTTAAAGAACGGAACTTCCCAGGTCTTCAAGGTAATATCGAAGGACGTGAATCCTTATCCGGCATCGCCGATGTCATTGTGACGGATGGATTTACTGGCAATGTGTACTTAAAAACAACCGAAGGGGTGTTTAAAGTGATGTCCAATGAAATCAAAAAGATTTTTAAACGTAACATCTTTTCAATGATTGGCTATTTATTTACCTCTAAAGGCGTTAAAGCGATGCGTCGTCGTTGGGATTATCGGTCTACCGGTGGCAGTATGCTTTTAGGACTTAATGGCGTTGTTGTTAAAGCCCACGGAAGTAGTGATGCTGTGGCCTTTTCCTATGCGATAGAAGTGGGGAAAAAATTAGCAGAAGCGAAGATTGTCGACACATTAACGAAAGGGTTTAATCATGAAAACCTTACATCAGTTCCTTCAGGAACAAAACCTCCAACCCAAACAGATTGAGCTCTACGAACTAGCCTTTACCCATACCTCTGTGAACAATGAGATCAAAGGTATCGGTAAAGACTATGAACGTCTCGAATTTATTGGTGACGCCTTCCTATCGATGGTCGTTGCCGATTTAGTCTTTCGTCTTCATCCGGATTGGCCACAAGGCGAACTCAGTAAAACACGAGCCAAACTTGTTCAAACGGAGAACTTAGTGAAGATTGCTAAGTCCTTAAACCTTGCTGATTACGTGACAATAGGGCACTCGATTACGCGAGAAGCGGTGAGTCAATCCAAAAAAATATTAGAAGATATATTTGAAGCATATATTGGTGCCATTTACCTTGATCAAGGTGTGGAGATTGCGGCCCGTTACGTACGCATGTTTTTTGAAGAACGGATTCGGTTATTAGCCTTAGATGAACTCACCGACTATAAAACCAAACTTCAAGAAGATATGCAAGCCGAGTTTCGTGAAGCCGTGCATTACGAAACGATTGCAGAGGATGGTCCTGCTCATGAAAAAATCTTTACCGTTCACGTCTTGTTTAAAAACCTTATTTTAGGCGTAGGAAAAGGTTCGTCCAAAAAAATAGCCGAACAACAAGCAGCAAAAGATGCCCTTTCCAAGAAAGCAGGTGTAAAATAAACGTATGGGATTTTTTATTAGCTTTTTAATTTTTGTTGCCATCGATGCTTTCTTAGGAAGTTTGCTCGTGACCTTAGGTGTGGATATTCGCATTGTGGATATGGTCGTTTCATTTGTCATCGCCTTTATTTTTGCCTATATGAACTCACGAAAACCTGTATGGAAAAACATCCAATTTCATAAAAATTTTGCCTTTATTTTTATTGTGCTGCTTACCTTACGATTTCTTTTTAATTATGGCGGACGATTCTAAACTTTCCGATTATACGTTTTTTAATGCATGTTTTGATTGGTATTATTCTCTGTTTACCGACAAGCAAACCCAACTTTTTGATGCGTATTTTCATTATGATTTAAGCCTACAAGAAATTGCTGAACAACATGGCATTTCCAAAGCAGCAGTGAGTGATGCTTTAAAACAAATCAAAGAAAAATTAACGCATTTAGAAGCAAATTTTCAACTCGTTTCTCGTCAAAAGGAAATGGCAAAACACATGCTAGATTTACCGGTTTCTACCCAAGAAGCATTACAGGCTTTATGGCAACCACGCGATCGTAAACGTAAGCAGAGCAAGTAAGAGTAAATATAACGAAAAATAAGGGAAGTGTTTCACTTTTAAATGGTTTAAGACAAGATGAAGGGTTACCCATGTCACAAGCGTCGAAACCACGGTAGCTAGGATCATTAACCATAACGTAGACGTTTCGACACGGACAAATGTATCAAAGGATAGGAGTAAACTTCCTGCACTTAGTGGTAAAAACATGAGAAACGATAATTCTTTTGCTTTATCTAACGATAACCCTGTCAATAACGCGCCTGATATCGTACTTCCTGAACGGGAAATGCCTGGGAAAATACCCAGCATTTGGGCAAGGCCAGCCCCAAGAGAAGAACGGAGTGAATACGTGTTTTTCTTGGTGTTGCTAGCAAGAAAATTCACAAGCAGAAGTAAACCTGATGTGAATAAAAATCCTACACCTACAAACACTAAATTTTGGAAAATTGCGTCAATCCAATCTGAGATGAAAACACCGATGAATGCTGCAGGAAGTGTGGCAATCATCCAATAACGTAACAACGCGATGTCTTCTTGAATAGATGCATGACGTTGACCTTGAATAAACTTAAGGAATGAGATGAATAATCGCCAAAGAAGAGGAAAGAAGTACACAAGGAAGGCCAGTAAACTTCCCGCATGCAAAAGAATCGAAAACGTTCCTTCATTGCCTTGATTGACATTAAAGATTGCTTGATATAAAGCAAGATGACCCGAACTTGAAATCGGAAGAATTTCACTAATACCTTGAAGAATCGCTAACAAAAGATAGTGGATTAAATCGTTCATGGTTTACGAAATTTTTTTCCTTTCTGAATGGCGTGTTGTTCCCAGTCAGGTTGTGATGGTTCATCGAGTTCCTTAAGAAGTGATTGGCTTTCTTTGCTTAGGGTTAATGAAGCAAATAAATCTGGACGATGGGTTTTGGTAATCTGTAAGGCTTGTTTAAGTCGCCATTTACGAATCGCCTCATGATGACCCGAATACAAAATATCGGGGACTTTTTGCCCATCGATTTCGTAGGGTTCGGTATATTGAGGGTATTCGAGTAAACCGTGTTCAAACGATTCTTCTTCTGGAGACGCTTCATCAATCACACCCGGAATTAAACGGGCAACAGCATCAAGAATGGTCATTGCAGCAAGTTCTCCACCCGTGAGAATAAAATCGCCTAAGGATACCATCATATCGACATCATGGTGCGTGCGTTCATCAAATCCTTCATAATGACCACATATCAGCGTCAGATGTTGTTCTTTGGCGAAGGATTTGGCAATTTCTTGATTAAAAGGTGTCCCTCGAGGGGTTAATAATATTTTTTTCCCAGGATTAGGAATCGAAGTAAGCGCATCTCGAATGGGTTGAACTTTTAAGACTAACCCAGCACCACCTCCGATGGGAGGGGTGTCGACCCGTCGATATTTATCTTTGGTGAAATTACGGAAATTGATGAGGTCAACGTCAAGGAGTTGCTGACCACGAGCGCGTTTTAAAATAGATGAACTTAGGACGCTTTCAAACATTTCCGGAAACAACGTGACAATATGAAACGTCATACCATACCTTCAATAAAGACCACACGAATGGTCTTGTTCACAAGATCAACATCTTCAATAAATGGTGAGATAAAGGGGATGAGGACATCAGGTTTACCTTCACGTATCATGCGGAGGAGGTTTTTTCCGTTATACGTTTCTACTTTACCAACACGCCCTTCTACTACCAAGGTTTGGGCATTTACAATCGAACAATCGACTAAATCAGAAAAGAAATATTGTCCTTTCTTCAAAGAAATAGCTTCTTTTTCTGCATAAACATAACAATTCATCCACGGAGTGACCGATTCTACTGTTGAATATCCTTCAAACTGGACATAATCAAGGTGACTTGCAGGCTTATGCATATGAACAATCAAAGGTATCATCTTCCCTTCAAACTCTAAATAAACGGTATTACCTTTTCTATATCGTAAGGATGCAAAATCGGTTAAGGATTGAAGTTTGACTTCTCCTTTTAATCCGCGTACATTGACTATTTTTCCAATTGTTAAAAATGCCATACGTTTATTATAAAGAAAAGCGAGGAGATTTACTCCTCGCTTGAACTTCTTTCAAACGATTCAAATTTAAGGTGAATGCGACGATCTTCCATTTTCCCTGCAATCGCAAGTACTTCTCGAAGTGCGTCTGCAATGATGCCTTTTCGCCCAATAAGACGGGAGGTATCTTCGCTTTCGGCAACGATGAGTAAGGTCAAGTCTTTTGGACTTTCATTGGGGAGTTCACGGATGAGAATCGCGTCTTTATTATCAACGAAGTCATCGATAAACGCGTGTAATAGTGCGGCGTAATCCATGGGTTACTTCGCTTTCTTTGCTTCGACGAATTTGGCAATGACACCTTTAGCTTTGAATAAGGTGCGTACTGTATCCGAATATTGGGCTCCTAATAACATCCATTTGAGGGCAAGGGATTCATCCACAACCGCTTCTGAAGCGGGTTTTTGTGGGTTATAGGATCCAATTTGTTCGATGTAACGACCATCGCGAGCATAACGGGAATCCGCGGCAACGATACGATAAGAAGGATCTAAGTGACGACCAGTACGAGCTAAACGAATTTTAACTGCCATAATAATAAATTCTCCTTTATTTGACCTTTTTATTGTAACGAAAATAAATTAGGTGTCAAGTAGTTTTACTTAACTCTCGATAGAAAAAACAATCAAAGATAAATGTATTGCGATTTTTTATCGTGTTTGCTAATATGTATAAGCACGTCTAAGTGCTAGAAGTGGTCCGCTATCAGCGATATGGATATGAACACTTTGACAACATTATCCAAAGGAGGGTGAATCAATGAATTTAATTGATCAAATCACCGCCGACCAACTTCGTAATGATCTTCCTGAATTTAAATCAGGGGATACCGTCAAAGTCATGGTCAGAATTATCGAAGGTGGCAAGGAACGACTTCAAGCATTTGAAGGCGTGGTTATTGCCCGTAAGGGAAGTGGAATTGGCGAAAGCTTTACCGTTCGTAAAGTTTCAAGTGGGATTGGAGTGCATCGTATTTTTCCGTTACATGCCCCTACCATTGCTACCATTGAAGTCTTACGTAGAGGGAAAGTTCGCCGTAACAAGTTGAACTATCTCACGAAGCTTTCCGGTAAAGCGGCTCGTATTAAAGAAATCCTTAAAAAATAAGGTAACGAACAAAAAGATTCCGCAAGGAATCTTTTTTCTTTCTTATCGAATGCGTTTATAATAATTTTTATGAATCGATTACCTGCTCCTTTAAAAAAAACATTTGCCATTTTGTCGCAAATTATGTTTGTTTTTTTAATGATTCTCGGTTCCGGCGTTATTTTTCATAATCTCTATTTTACGCCGATTAAAATTGTGGGAGCCTCTATGCAGCCTACCTTACAAAACAATGAATTTGGAATTATGGATGTTCATCAAAACACGCTCCGTTCGATTAAACGGTTTGATATCATTGTCATTCAACAAAATCCATCTATCGATCGTTACATCATTAAACGTGTCTTAGGGTTACCGAATGAAACGCTTTCGTTTGATGTGGAAGGAAATTTATTCATCGATGAGGTAGAGATGGAACAAAGCTTTTATGAAAATGATAGCTATCAACGCCAGACATGCTCAGTGAGCACATACCATGGTTGTGATTTCCCGTACGTTATTGATGAAGCTTCATTTTTTGTTTCAGGTGATAATCGACCTTCCTCGTTAGATTCGCGTATTTTTGGCTCGATTGATCAATCGATGATTATTGGTAAACTCATTGCGATTGAAGGCGTTTGCACCACAGGTGAAAGTGGATCTTCAGCGGGTGTGGACTTATCCAATTGTGCTTCACGTCAGTATACGTGGCCAAGGTTGTATGTATGAACCAACAAAATGTCCATTGGTTTCCTGGGCACATGAAGAAGGCGTGGCGGCAAATTATTGAAAAACTACCCCTGGTTGATGTGTTGATTGAAGTTCGAGATGCTCGTGCGCCTCTTGCCAGTGAATTACCTCCTTTTCCATTAAAAAAGCGTCAAATTCACCTTATTGTCTATAACAAGGCAGACTTAGCATTTCCCATACTTGATCAGCCTTTGTCGAGTCAAGAAACACGGATAGCATACGTCTCCCTAGCATCACCAACGGGATGGAAAACATTACATAAAATATTAGAGCAACTTCAAGACCAATTTCATCAACTAGACCGTGACAAAGGACGAAAACCTCAACCGTTAAAACTCATGATTGTTGGCGTCCCTAATGTGGGGAAATCTACGCTTATTAATCGTTTGTGTGGAAGTAAAAAGGTGGCGACCGAAAATCGTGCGGGGTCAACACGTGGCCAACAATGGATACATACAATTTTAGGGTATTCTTTGCTTGATACTCCAGGGGTCTTAACACCCCGTTATGAACAACAAGAAACCGCCTATCAATTAGCGGCGATTGGATCCATGAAATTTTCCATTCTTCCACAAGAACTTCTTGGTCGGTTTGTTTTTGAACAAGTAAAAAAAGCGAAAACACCGCTCACTTTTTTTGCAGATTTTCCCCAAGAAGATTACGCATTATTTTTACAAGCGTTTGCTGAAAAACGCATGATGAAACAACAAGGGGAGTGGAATGTTTTACTTGCAGAGGAAACCTTCCTCCATTTATTTGCTTCTGGAAAACTTGGGCGATTTACGTTTTTATGAAACGCCAGCCATCTCTACCTTTAGACGCCACCTTTTATCAACAAGGATATCGGCACGTCGCAGGATGTGATGAAGCTGGACGAGGTCCCATTGCAGGACCTGTAGTGGCCGCTGCCGTCATTCTTCCTCAACCTTCTCATCATCCATATATTGACGACTCCAAAAAAATGACGAAGAACCAACGTGAGGCTGCTTACACGTGGATCATTGAGCATGCCACCTCGTATGCGATTGAGGTGATAGACGTTGCCACCATTGATCGCATCAATATTTTAGAAGCGTCTCGATTAGGGATGAAACAAGCGTTATCAAAACTCAACATTCACTTTGATTATGTTTTAACCGATGCTATGGAATTAGGTCAACAATTTCAACCCTATCAAGCCATTATTAAGGGCGATCAACAATCATTTGTCATTGCCTGTGCTTCCATCCTTGCCAAAGTGACGCGGGATCGCCTTATGGAAGACCTTGACCTTCAATATCCTGTTTATGGTTTTTCACAGCATAAAGGGTATCCTACTGCTCATCATCTTCGTATGTTAAAGATTCATGGTGTCATATCAAAGGTTCATCGTTTAACATTTGGTCCTGTTCGAAACGTTCATAGCCACCTTTCTCTCTTTGATAATTAAGTTGTTACCCTCCTATTGATAAGCGGAGGACCGCTATGTTAAAAGGACGCGACATCATTATTTTTTTGGCGATGAAATATGAAGGAGACTGGAATCGTATTTATCAAGCCATTAAAGAAAAAGAACATGTAGAAAGTGAGGAAGTCCAACAGACGTTATTAACCTTGCGATGCCAAGTCATCACGATTATTGATGATGACTATCCTGAGTCCTTAAAGAAAATCTATAAACCACCTTTTGTGTTGTTTTATTATGGACAGTTAGACTTATTGCATCTTCCATCGCGTTCCCTTGCAGTAATAGGTTCGCGAAAAGCCTCATCTTATGGACTCGAGATGACGAAGACCATTACCCGCTTGTTGCTTGAAGAAAGCGTGGTGATCGTGTCAGGAATGGCCAGGGGGATTGATACGATGGCCCATCAAACGACGCTTGATTTTCATGGTAAAACCATTGGGGTCCTCGGTTCGGGAATTGATCGGTGTTATCCCGATGAGAATAAAGCATTGTATGAAGCAATGAAGCAAGATCATTTACTCCTTTCAGAATATCCCAATGACACCGAACCGCATAAAGATCATTTCCCTTGGCGAAATCGCATCATCGCAGGGTTAGCGAATGCTTTGTTTGTCGCAGAAGCTAAAAAACGAAGTGGAACGCTCATCACCGTTGGCTATGCCCTCTATTTAGGAAAAGATGTGTATGTGTTACCCCATTTAGCGAATACGGACAATTCAACGAATCGGTTAATTAAAGATGGGGCCATTTTGGTCGAATCCGCCCAAGATATTCTTGAACATATGTACGGTCAAGGAGAGAAAAAACAAGCGACATCTGAAGCCCCTATAATGGATAAAAAGTTTATTTAATTTATTAAATAAAGAAAAATTCAAAAGTAAAATATATTGACACGCCCTCCTTTTCCTTGCTACTTTCTACTCGAATGGAGTTTGTATGAACATCTTATTAATTGTGGAGTCGCCGACAAAACAAAAAACCTTTGAAAAATATGTTGCGGAATTGCCAGATACATATACGATCGCATCATCAAAGGGCCACGTTCGAGATTTAGCGATTAAAGGGTCTCAAGGGTTCGGTGTTGATATTGAACAATGTTTTCAACCTACTTACACCGTCATTAAAGGAAAAGAAAAACTGGTTGAAACGCTAACCAAACAAGCAAAAAAAATGGATAAGGTCATTCTTGCAACCGATCCTGACCGTGAAGGAGAATCGATTGCATGGCACTTGGCCGATGCACTTCAATTAGAATCCTCCAAAATTGAACGTATAGAATTTTATGAAATTACCAAAAGCAAGATATTAGAAGCGATTGCCCATCCTCGACCTTTAAATATGGATATGGTGCAATCCCAAGAAGCGAGACGTATTCTTGATCGCATCGTCGGCTTTATGCTGTCAAAGATCTTAACAAAAAAAGTGTATTCACCTGCTGGAGGTCGTGTGCAGTCTGTAGCGTTACGCTTTGTTATTGAACGAGAAGTGGAAGTGTTAGCCTTTGTGCCGCAAACGTATTACTCGATGAATACAGCCATTACCTCAGCTAAAGGAAACTTAGAGGTTGAAGTTACCTCGTATCAAGGACAATCCTTGAAAGTGACGGATGATAAAACCGATCCGAAAGGTTTCAAAAAAATTATTCCCTTGGATTCCAAAGAAAAAGTAGAATCGCTACTAGCATCCCTGCCTTCAACGGTAACCTTAACGGATGTGAGCATGCAAAAGAAGAAGCGGGAATCCAAAGCGGCTTTTCGGACATCTACTTTACAACAAGATGCGAGTAGCTATTTAAAGTTTTCTCCAAAGAAAACACAAAAAATTGCACAAGAATTGTATGAAGGGGTCAATGTAAAAGGTGAACAAATAGGGTTAATTACGTACATGCGTACGGATTCAGATCGCCTATCTTCTACCTTTACAGATGAAGCAACATCGTATATTCGCTCAACGTTTGGAGAAGCCTACGTTTCAAGCACTCCGAAGTCCAAAACAGTGGTGTTACAAAGTCAAGACGCGCATGAAGCGATTCGACCGACCAGTGTTGATCGTACCCCAGAATCAATGGAAGCGTATTTGTCATCGGATCAACTCAAATTGTACCGATTAATTTTTAATCGAAGTTTAGCGAGTTTAATGACCGCTCAACAATATGAAACCACCACATATACGTTTACAGGTGGTGATTTCACCTTGAAAGCTTCAGGAAGTGTCGTGACATTCCCTGGATTTAGAAGAGCTTATGGTATGAGCGAAGAAACCGATGAACCCGAATTACCGCAATTGTTCAAAGGGGAAGCCTATCCTTTGACACACAAGGGTTATGAAGATCATCAAACCGCTGGTCCTAGCCGCTTTTCGGAAGCAAAACTTATTCAAGAACTAGAATACCAAGGTATTGGAAGACCTTCTACCTATGCTGCAACTATTGATCGTCTTAAACAACATCATTACGTCTCCGTCAAAGGGAACACACTTTATCCTAATCCTGAAGCTCATGCGGCAATAACGTATTTAGTGACATATTTTTCCGACTTTATCAATGCCCGCTATACATCGGAAATGGAACTTAAACTCGATGAAGTCAAGGATGGTGAAAAGACACGTTGCGAGCTCTTATCAGCATTCTATACGCATTTCAAAGAACAATATGATGCAGCAGGGGATTTACCGAAAGAAGATCCTTCGATGCAGTTTTATGGAAAATGTCCCATCGACGGTTGTGATGGTGTGATTGTTCCTCGACGATCAAAATTCGGTGTCTTTTTAGGATGCTCGAACTATCCAACGTGTACGTATAATTCAAATCAAGTTCCTTTGCCTTGGCCAGAAAGAGTGGATGAAGACCACGATGAACCTTTGCCTGATGGGGAAGGAAAAGTATTTAAACCCAAAGAAAGACCGGTCGCTGAAGAAGTAGGTCGACCCTGCCCGAAGTGTGGAAAACCGTTATTAAAACGCATGGCAAAACGGACCAAACGTCCTTTTATTGGATGTTCAGGCTTTCCTAAATGTGATTATTTGGAAAATATCACAACCCCTTCAAAAAAAGACGCTTAAGTTCGTATAATAAGGACATGAATCAATTACTCGTGTCCTTTTTAGACTATGCATTACACGAACGCAAATATTCGATCCATACCTTAAAAGCGTATGAGCGTGATGGAGAGCATTATTTTGCTTTTCTCCATCAACATCACTTAACGTTTGATGGTGCAACCGTTGTAATTGTACGTCAATATTTAGCGTCTTTACGGGACCAAGGCATGTCAATGGTGTCTTTGCGTCGACATATTGCTTCGCTTAAACACCTTTACCAATTTCATGTGCGTCAAGGGCATCTTGTCATGAATCCATTTGCCTTATTAGAACCGAACAAAGTTCCTAAAAAACTACCCATCCCTGCTTCTGAATCCTTGATGCACTCGATTTTTGATTATCTAACTTCACGGGAAGATCCCTTAAAACTTCGTGATATAACCATGATTGAACTCATGTACCACTCAGGCTTACGTGTCAGTGAAGTTGCAGGATTAACGTTAGCCATGATCGATAAAAACAAACGCATTTTACGGGTGACGGGAAAAGGGAATAAACAGCGTATCGTTCCAATGCGAGAAAGCACGCAAGATTATTTACATGCGTATCTTCAATCCACGCGTGTAACCTTACTTCAACAACCCAACGCCGATCCAGCTTCCTTTCGCGTTTTTCTCAATGACAAAGGTCATGGTTTAACAACGCGAGGTATTCAATTTATTCTTCATCGCATCTCCCAACACGTTGGCTTGCACATCCATCCACATCAACTCCGGCATGCGTTTGCAACTGAATTACTCGATAAAGGAGCGGATTTGCTCATGATTCAAGAATTGTTAGGTCATGAGTCGATTCAAACCACCCAAATCTATACTCATGTGTCAACAGAATCCATGGTGAAAGCCTATCACGCTTTTCATCCTCGAGGAAAACAAAAAAAGCGTTAAATTCATTTGCTATTGAGCAATTATATGATATTATTTTAACGCTCTATGCTCTCATAGAGACAACACACATCATGAATTCAACCGCCAATGTCTAACCTCGGTTAGGGCACGTTGTTCGAAGTGATGGAGGCAAAACAAATAGGAGGATTCACCATGAGTGAACAAGAAAAGGACCTCGTTCAACCTGCTGTTGAAGCAACAGAAAACGCGAACGAAATGACGATGGAAGATGTCGTAGTTCAAACCAATGAACCGATCATCTCGATGAAAAAACTAGCTGCTGCTGGAGTTCAATACGGACACCAAATGCGCAAATGGAACCCGAAGATGGCCAAGTTCATCTATACCTCGGATCGCGGTATTTATATCGTTGATTTGAAGAAAACGGTTACTAAAATTGAAGAAGCTTACGCGAAGTTAAAAGAAATTATTAACAACAAAGGTACGGTTCTCTTTGTTGGAACAAAAAAACAAATTCAAGGCATTATTAAAGAAGAAGCGCTACGCTCTGGCTCTTTTTACATCAATACGCGTTGGTTAGGTGGTACATTAACTAACTTCCGTACGATTTTAGGTCGTATTCGTTATTTAAAAGACTTAGAATCACAAGAAACCGATGGTACATTAGCGTTACTTCCAAAAAAAGAAGCGAACAACTTACGTAAATTAAAAGAAAAACTTTTCAAAAACTTTGAAGGCATTAAGGAAATTCGTGGTTTACCCAAAGCGGTTTTTGTCGTTGACCCGATGATCGACCACAATGCAGTTGCAGAAGCTCGTAAACTTAATATTCCTGTATTTGGTATTACCGACACCAACTGTGATCCTGATGTTGTAGACTTCCCGATTCCTGGAAACGATGATGCGGTTGGTTCTGTTAAGTTAATCGTTCAAACGTTAGCCGACGCTATTGTCGAAGCCAAAGGTGGAGCCCCTGTGGTCGCCTACACCTCTGATGATGATTATTTGGCCAAATTAGCAGCCTTAAAGGAACTCAATAAAGCGAATGATACACGTCCTCCACGACGTGAACGTCGCTATGACGATCGTCCTTATCAACCTTCACCTTCACCAGCAACACCTGTGAGTGAACCTGTTGCCAAGATTGACGCGAAGGAAGAATAAGTCATGGCGGATATTATTTCATTAATTAAAGAACTTCGGGAAATTACCGGAGCGGGCATGATGGATTGCAAAAAAGCATTAGTAGAATCCAACATGGACCTCAAAGCTGCCCAAGAATGGCTTAAAGAAAAAGGTGTTCTCAAGGCAGCCAAAAAAGCAGATCGTGTTGCAGCAGAAGGGTTATCCCTTTTGTACCACGCTAAGGATGGTTTAACCGCCTTACTTGTGGAAGTAAACTGTGAAACCGACTTTGTTTCTCGTGGTGAACCTTTCCGTGAACTTGTTGACCAAACTGCCTCAATCTTATTAGACAAACGCCCTGCTTCCTTAGAAGAAGCGTTGGCATTGACTACAAACCTTTATACGGATGCT
Organism: Bacillota bacterium; assembly: GCA_030831415.1. GTDB lineage: Bacteria > Bacillota_I > Bacilli_A > RFN20 > CAG-826 > UBA970. The sequence goes on from JAURLC010000052.1 coordinate 13,070, forward strand.
ACCGTTAAAATTGGTGAAAAATTATCGTTACGCCGATTTGCAATTTTAACCAAAACATCCTCTCAATTTTTTGGAGAATACATTCACATGAACGGGGTGGTCTCCTCTCTTGTCGTGTTGGATGGTGGCGATGCAACCTTTGCAGAACAACTTGCGATGCACATTACCGATCGAAATCCTCAATATGTTTCTTTAGACGCCATTGATCCGCAACTCATCGTGGATGAAAAGGAAAAACAACAAGCGCTTATTGCCAGTGATGAAAAGCTTGCAGGAAAGCCTGCCAATATTATTGAAAAAATTATTGAAGGCAAAGTGAACACATTATTTAAAGAGCAATCGCTTGATGCGCAACCGTTTATGATGTCAGAAAATGAAGAGCCCGTTAAAGTCTTCCTTTCTAAGCATAAAGCACGTGTCGTCAACTTTGCCCGCTTTAAAGTGGGTGAAGGCATCGAGAAGAAAGTCGTCGATTTTGCAAGCGAAGTTCAAGCTCAAGTCAAAAACACTCAATAAGAGTGTTTTTTTCTATGTATAATAAAGAGAGGTAAAACCATGGCACATCAACGAATATTAATTAAGTTATCGGGAGAAGCCCTTGCTGATAATCAAGCAAAAACCATTTTAGAATCCGATCATTTATCGTCCGTTGCACGTTCGATTAAGCGTATTCATGATCGTGGCATTCAAGTATCGATTGTCGTGGGTGCGGGTAATATTTGGCGAGGAAAACTCGCGCGTTCCATTGGTATTGAATCCTCAACGGCAGATTATATGGGGATGCTAGGAACGATTATTAATGCACTTGCTTTACAATCTGCTTTAGAAAACGAAGGGGTTCAATGTCGTGTTCTTTCATCGATTCACGTTGAACAAGTGGCGGAAAATTATATCCGTCGACGTGCCATCCGTCATTTAGAAAAAGGTCGAGTTGTCGTGTTTGCAGGTGGAACGGGATCTCCTTATTTTTCCACCGATACGACCGCTTCCTTACGTGCAATGGAAATTCAAGCCCAAGCGATTTTTATGGCGAAGAACGGAGTTGCAGGTGTCTATGATAAAGATCCAAAAACGTTTGCAGATGCACAATTAATTCCTGTTTTAACCTTTGATGAAATGCTCAATAAAAAATTAGAAGTCATGGATTTAACAGCAGTTAGTTTACTTAAAAATAGTGAGATTATTATTCGCGTCTTTGATATGAATCAAGAAGGTCAGTTAGAAGCAGTGTTAGATGATGCTTCTATTGGAACGACCCTACGTAAAGGAGAATAACGATGGATGAACTCGTCTTGGATGCCAAATCCAGCATGGAAAAAACCATTTTTGCCTTAAAAAATAATTTAAACAGTATTCGTACAGGTCGCGCCTCTGTAACGTTATTAGATCGTATTATGGTGGATTATTATGGCGATATGCTACCGATTAATCAAATCGCCTCGATCTCTGTACCAGAGCCACGTCAGTTGCTCATTAAACCGTATGATAAAAATGATATTAAAGCCATTTCGGATGCGATTTTAAGCTCAGATTTAGGATTAAATCCGATTGTGGATGCCTTGATTTTACGATTAAATTTACCTGCTTTAACGGAAGAACGCCGCAAAGAATTTGCCAAACTTGCCAAAAAACAGGCAGAAGATGCGAAGATTGCGATACGTTCGATAAGAAAAGACGCGTTAAGTTTATTAACCGATGATGAGTATACCCAAGATTTACAAAAACGAATTGAAGCGGACATGAGCAAAGTTCATGATGATTTTATTCGCCAAATCGATGTCATTTATCAAGAAAAAGAACACGATATTTTAACGTTGTAGGTATCACTATATTTCAACGTGGGGGAGTTGTATAATTTGCTTATGAGTCAAGCTGATTTAACATCCATTCGTCCCGTTCACCTTGCAATCATTATGGATGGCAATGGTCGTTGGGCAAAAGCCAAAGGATTCCCTCGATTAAAAGGCCATGAAGAAGGTGCAAAACGAGTGATGGAAATTGCCGAGGAGGCAAATAAACTCGGCATTTCTTATTTATCGTTGTTTGCGTTTTCAACGGAGAATTGGAAGCGATCTTCTCGGGAAGTGAACGGATTATTTAAAATCTTAGAAACGTTTGCGAAGCAATACAAACAACGGTTACTGGACGATGAGATTCGCTTTGTTGTCTCTGGATACATACGGCCGCTTCCTTCCTCAACAAAAACCATTATTGAAGACTTAGTTTCAGTGACAAAACATTTTACCTCCCATATTTTAAATGTATGTTTAA